>JBBSMV010000058.1:0-12958 GCA_038232975.1 Rhodothermales bacterium | reverse complement strand
CGCCGAGCCGAGCGCCGCGCCGAGGAGGCCGAGTTGGCCGAGCTGCGCGTCGGCGGCGCGCTGCGACGAGTGCCGGGCGAGGACGTGCCCGACCTCGTGCCCGAGCACAACCGCGAGCTGGGCCTCGTTTTCGAGGTGGCTCAGCAGCCCGCGCGTGACGTAGACGTAGCCGCCCGGGAGCGCGAAGGCGTTGACCACGTCGCTGTCGAGGAGCCGGAAGTAGAACGGCGTGTTGCGGATCTCGGCGGGCGTGCTCGCGTCGGTGTAGGCGCTCGTCTGAAGCACCTCCTGCCCGATCCGGGTCACGTACGCCTGGAGCGCGTCGTCATCGTAGAGGCCGTACTGCGCGATGATCTGCTGGTCGGCCTCGCGCCCGATCTGGACCTCCTCCTGCCACGAGTAGGCCCCGCGCGTGGTCTCGCCGGTGACGAGGTTGGCGACCTGCTGCCCGCACCCGCTGAGCGGGCCGACAGTGAGAAGCGCGACGAGGAGGTAGAGCGGTCGAATACGGAGTAGCATGGCGGGAGGTGTGTGGTGGGAAGAGGGAGGGGGCGGCCAATTTTACGACACGGCGGTGTCCGATGGAACGGCCTCTTCAGAAGCAACGACGGTGCCGTTTACGATGCGGATCGCCCGGTGGGTTTCCCCCTCGAAGTCGATTGCGGCGTCGAACGGCTCGCTGCGGGCGGCGGTGATCAGGCTCTGGCCGACGGCGTCGGACTGCAAAAGCCGGAGGAAGATGTCGGCCCGGCGCGGGTCGAGGTCGCCGAAGACGTCGTCGAGGAGCAGGAGCGGGGTCTCGTCGAGGCGGTCGCGGAGGTAGAAGTACTTGGCGAGCTTGAGGGCGAGGCCGAAGGTGCGGTGCTGGCCCTGGGAGGCGTAGGGGCGGACCTCGAAGGCGTTGAGCCGGAAGAGGAGCTCGTCGCGGTGCGGGCCGGCGAGCGTCCGGCCGCGCTCGCGCTCGCGCCGGGCGAGGCGGTGGAGCGTCGCCCGGAACGCCTCGGCGATCTGCTCTTCGGCCGGCTCGTCCCGGAGCGACACGGCGGTCTGGTACTCGATGCTCGGCTCCTCGCCGACGGCCTCGATGCGGGCATAGGCCTCCGCCAGAAACCCCGCGAACTCCTCGATGAACCGCCGCCGCCGCTCGATCAGCCGCGCCCCGAGCCTGACCAGCTCCTCGGTCCAGGCTTCGAGCGCGGCCGGGTCCGGCGCGCTCCGGCTCCGGCGGTGGCCGAGCAGGAGCGCGTTGCGCTGCCGGAGCGCCCGGCGGTAGCCCATCAGGTCGGTGAGGTAGACCGGCCGGGCCTGGCTGAGCGTGTTGTCGAGGAACCGGCGGCGCTCCTCCGGCCCGCCTGCCGTCAGCGCCCCGTCGGCCGGCGCGAGCACGACCACCGGCAGCATCCCGACGACGTCGGCGAGCCGCTCCAGCGGGGCCTTGTTGAGGAAGAGCCGCTTGCCCTCGTCCCGGAGGTAGACGAGCCGCGCGGTGAGCCGGGGCCGCTGCTCGCCCTCGAAGTCGCCCTCGACCTCGAAGTACGGGCAGCCCTGGCGGAGCGCATGGGCGTCGGTCGAGGTGAGGAAGCTCTTGGTCAGGCAGAGGTAGTGGACCGCCTCGAGGAGGTTCGTCTTGCCCGCCCCGTTCGGCCCGGCGATCAGGTTGACGCCGGGCGCGAAGGCGACCTCGGTCTCGGCGTGGGCGCGGAAGGAGAGCAGGCGGAGCGAGCGGAGGCGCATACGGAGCGGCAAAACTAGGGCGAGGTGATACCGCCGCCCGCCCGACGGGTTCGGCGGCTTGGTCTCCCTGTTTGACGGCGACGCTCCGGCGTCTATATTCGATTGGGAGGGTTAGTCTTACTTGAGTCAAGGTTATCATTATGCGCCCCTTTATCCTCGTCCTTCTTTTCGCGCCCGGCATCTTCGCGCCCGATGCCCTGGCGCAGCCCGACTGCGGCGCGCTTTTCGACCGGGCGATGCAGTCGTTCGAGCAGCTCGATACCCGAGCGGCGGACTCGCTCGCCGTGGCCTCCACGCGGGCCTCGTTCCGGCGCGGGCGGGCGTGTTACGACGCGCTGCCGAGGCTTGACAGCACGGGAGCGGCGCACCTCGCCCGGCTCTACGGGCGCGACGTGCAGATCCTCCTCGAGACCCGGCAGATCGGCGAGGCCGAGGCGCTCACCGAGGCCTTCTTCGACGGCCCCGCCCGCAAGGCCGACTCGTCGGGCGTCCGCTACCTGCTCGAGCTGCGCGCCTTCATCCTGACGCAGCAGGGCAAGACGGAGGAGGCGGTGCGGACCCACCTCCGGCTCCTGGACTATGCGGCGGCGTCCACGCCCGCCGTCCGCACGCGGATATGGATGGAGCTGGCCGACGGCTACAACCGGCTCGGCCAGTGGGACGAAGCCCTCGCCGTCTACCAGACCGTCCAGCGCACGCTCGGAGCCGATCCGGCGCTGGAGCCGGAGCAGCAGATCAACCTGGCGCGGGCCTTTACGCAGGAGTCGAAGATGCTGCTCTACGAGGCGCACCGCCCCGGCCACGCCGCCCGGAGCCTGGCAGCGGCACGCACCGCGACGCGCCTGCTGCGCGCCACCGACCTGCCGCGCACCCGGCACTACCTCGTCTTCTCCCACATCGCGCTGGCCGAGGCGTACCGCGCGACCGGGCAGCCCGACTCGGCGCTCGTTGCGGCGCGCGCGGCCGTCGCCCTCGCCGAGCACCTGGAGCGGCCGTCGCCCAGCGCGGAGCTTACGAGCTGGGAGGAGGTCGGCCGGGTCTACCTCGGGCTGCGCCGCTACGAGGACGCGCAGGCGGCCTTCACGCGCGCGCTCGCGCTCGGGGAGGAGCACGGCGTGCTGATCCGCCGCGAGACGATTCTCAACGATCTCGCCTTCGCCTCGGCGCAGCTCGGCGACGACGCGCGCGCCGACGCGCTGCTGGAGCAGGCGCACCACCTCGTCGAGTCTCAGCGCGCGGAGCTGAGCGCCGAGGCCGAGGCGGGGCGCTCAGGCTTCTGGTACCGCTCGGACCTCGTCCGCGTAAGTGTCCTGCTCGGCCGGCAGCGCGTCGAGGAGGCGTTTCTCGCGCTCGACGCGGCCCGCGCCCGGATGCTGCGCGACCTGCGCCGCCGCCGCACCCTCCTCGGCACCCTGCCGCCGGAGACCCGCCGCCGGGCCGACAGCCTCGGGGCTGCCCTCGCAACCCGGCACCGCCGCCTCACCGAGCCGGACCTCGGCCGCGGCGAGCGGCTCCGGCTCCGCGGGGAGATCGCGGACCTGGAGGCGCGCCGGTCCGTGCTATTCGAGGACCAGGCCGTGTCGGTTGCGCCCGGCCTCGCCCAGATGCAGCAGGCCCTCGCCACGCGTGCCCAGGTGCTCCTCACCTACATCCTGGACCCCGCGCGCCCGGCCTCCAACCACGCCTTCGTCCTCCGGCCGGACACGCTCGCGGCCGTGCCGCTCGACTCGACCCTTGATTTTACGCGCATTCGGTCGCTGATGGCTGCGGCCAGCCCGCTCTGGATGGAGCGCGAAGGCCTCATCGCGCCCCCAGACGCGGCCTTCGACCTGGCCCCGCTGAAGACGCTCTACGACCTGCTCGTGGCCCCGGCCGCGCCGTACCTGCCGGAGGGGGCGGCGCTCGTGGTCGTGCCCGAGGGGCCGCTGGCGCAGCTCCCGTTCGGCCTCCTCCTGGAAGAGGAACCGGCGAACCGCTACCGGCTCGGCGACGCGCCGTTCCTGCTGCGCCGCCACGCCATCTCGGCGGAGCTAGCCGCGGCCCTCCTCGTGGACGACCGGCCGGCCGCCGGTGCCGGCTCGGATGCTGGCTCGGACCTCGTGGCCTTCGGCCGCAGCACCTTCGGCGGGATCGAGGCCGACTCGCCGCTGCGCTCGGCCTACGGCGCGGGCGCGCTGCCCGACCTGCCCAACGTGGCGCGCGAGCTGGGCGACCTCGGCCGCCGCTTCCCGTCGGCAACGGTCGCGCTCAACGGCGAGGCGACGGAGTCGCGGCTTTACGCCTCGCTCGGCCGGGCGCGGCTGCTGCACCTGGCCTCGCACGCCTTCGTCGAGGACGCCAACCCGCTCGGCAGCTACGTCCAGCTCTTCCCCGACGCCGACAGCACCGAGGACGGGCGGCTCTACCTCTACGAGCTGATGCAGCACCCGCTCAGCGCGGCGCTCGTGGTGCTGAGCGGCTGCCGCACGGCGCGCGGGCGCGACCTCCTCGGCGAGGGCGTGCTCGGCTTGCAGTACGCCGTCCGCGCCGCCGGGGCCGAGAGCACGCTCGGCACGCTCTGGCGCGTGGACGACGCCGCGACGGTCGAGCTGATGGACCGCTTCTACGCCCACCTCGCGCGCGGCGAGCGCAAGGACGTCGCCCTCCAGCGCGCCCAGCTCGAATATCTCGATGCCCACGACGGGCTGCGCAGTAGTCCCTTTTTCTGGGCCGCCCCGGTGCTCTACGGCGACCCGCGCCCGGTGGACCTCCCGACCGGCCCCGGCGCGTGGTGGTGGGTCCTCGGCCTCGGCTTGATCGCTGTGGCTCTTCTCCTCCCCCGCGCCCTCCGACGCAGAGTTTGACATTGTGCCGCCTCACCTCGGTGCTGCGCAGATGCTGTGTGTCCATTGCTAGGCAGGTGTCGCTTCTTTCCTGCACACGAACAAGCCTGTTCTCGCCATGACTGCTCCCCGCCTTCTCGTTGCCCTCCTGCTTGTCTCCGTCACTGGGTACGTCTCCGTCACTGGGTGCGTCTCCGTCACTGGGTGCGACAGCAGCAATCCCGAGGAGGACGCCGTCATTGGGACCTACACAGCCTCCGCCCTTATCCTACCCGCCTCGGCGGATGGCTCCCTGGATGCCCTCGCCGCCGGGGGTTCCTTCACCCTCACATTAGGCCGCAGTGGCTCGGCTGAAGGCCGACTTCACATTCCGGTAGCCACTGCGTTCAGCTCAGAACCGATGGACCAATCATTCTCGGGGACGTATGAGGCGGGGGCTGAAGCCGTTGTGCTCGATGTAGACCCAGCCGTTCCACTCATCGGTGAGAGGTTCGAGCGTGAGCCGGAGGGACGACTCGTGGCATCGTTCTCAGGCCGTGGGAGGTACGAAGTCGTTCTGGAGCGGGAGTAGCTTCACTCTCGGCAGCACACCCCGCCGCTGCATCCGGCAGCACAATCTGCCCTTCCTCTTTCCATCTCCTCCCCTCCCCCACCGATGGCCGAGTCCGCTCTCTTCCGCGAGCTTCAATCCCTCACCACCGAGACCCGCAACCCGCGCTCGATGCGGATCGACGCGGCCTCGACCGAGGACATCCTCCGCATCATCAACGACGAGGACGCCCGCGTCGTCCCGGCCGTCTGCGCCGAGCTGCCCTACATCGCCGAGGCCGTGGAGATCGTCGTTGAGGCGTTCAAGAGCGGCGGGCGGCTGCTCTACGCCGGGGCCGGGACGAGCGGCCGGCTCGGGGTCCTCGACGCCGCCGAGTGCCCGCCGACCTTCGGCTCGCCGCCGGAGATGGTGCAGGGGCTGATCGCGGGCGGCAAGGCGGCGATGTTCGTGGCGCAGGAGGGCGCGGAGGACCACGAGGCGAACGGCAAGGCGGCGCTCGAAGAGGCAGGTGTGACGCCGAAGGACGTCGTCTGCGGGATCGCGGCGAGCCGGCGGACCCCGTTCGTCGTCGGGGCCGTCAAGCACGCCCACGCGCTCGGCTGCAAGACCCTCTTCGTCACCTGCAACCCGCGTGACCAGTTCGACCTGCACGAGTTCGTGGACGTGGCGATCTGCGTGGATGTCGGGCCGGAGGTCATCATGGGGTCCACGCGGATGAAGAGCGGGACGGCGCAGAAGCTCGTGCTCAACATGATCACGACGGCGGCGTTCGTCCGGCTCGGGAAGGTCTATGAGAACATGATGATCGACCTCCAGATGACGAACGAGAAGCTCAAGGAGCGCTCGAAGCGGATCGTGATGACGGCGACGGGGGTTGACTACGAGGAGGCTGCCTCGGTCCTCGCGGACGCCGGTGGGCACGTCAAGACCGCCCTCGTGATGCTCCTCGCGGATGTGGATGCCCCGTCCGCCCGTGCCCGGCTCGGTGCCGCCGACGGGTTCGTCCGCCGGGCGATTGCGGGCTGATCGCGGGGGACCCGGCGGCGGGTCTGGTCGTTGCAACGAACCCCCACCGTAGGGGCGCACGGCTGTGCGCCCCTACCCTCGTTTCATCCTCTTCTCTGTTTTCTGTGTCTCTCGCTTCGATCCGCGCCCGTGTCGCCGCCGCGCCGTTCTTCGTCCAGCTTCGGCGCGACGCCTCGCGCCTCGCCTCCGGCGACCGACTCCGGCTCAAAGGCACCGTCGGCTCGCTCCCCGCCTTCGCCCTCGCCGACCTCGCCGACGGCGGCGCGCGGCTGTGCTGCCTCCTCGCCGAGCACGAGTCGGCGACGTATCTCCAGAGCGACCTCGAGCAGCTCCTCGGCGAGGAGGCCGAGGTGCTCCTCTTCCCACCGACCGGGCAGAAGCCCTACGACCGTGAGCAGGTGGCGGAGAGCGCCGCGCTGATCCGCCGCGCCGACGTGCTCGGGCGCTTGCAGGAAGGCTTCGCCGGGATCGTGGTGACGAGCGTCGAGGCCGTTGCTGAGCTCGTCGCCCCGCCGGAGACGGTCGCGCAGGAGACGCTCACGATCCGCGTCGGCGACGAGATCGGGCCAGAGGTGCTGATGGCCCGCCTCGTCGGCCAGGGCTTTGAGGCCGTCGAGTTCGTCGAAGGGGCGGGCGAGATCGCCCTCCGCGGCGGTATCCTCGACGTGTACCCGTTCGCGGGCGACTACCCCGTCCGCATCGAGTTCTTCGGCGACGAGATCGACTCGGTCCGCGAGTTCGACCCGCAGACGCAGCGCTCCGTCAGCCGCCTCACCCAGGCCCGGCTCGTCCCCAACCTCGACGCGGCGACCTACGACGCCGTCGAGCACGTCGCCCTCCTCGACTACTTCCCCGGCGCGACGCTCTTCGCGCTCTTCGACGACGCCCGCCTCGCCGAGCGCGCCGACGCGCTCCACGCCGAGGCTGCCGACGCGTTCGGCGAATCGGACGCTCCGCCGCCGGACCGCCTCTACCTCACCGGCGACGCCCTCCGCGTGAAGCTCGCTGCCCGCCCTTCGCTCCTCTTCGGCACGTTCTCCGGCGAGGCCGGGAGGGGGTCGCTCACCCTCGACGCCCAGCCGCAGCCCGACTTCAACGCCGATGTCCGCCGCCTCCGCGAGCACCTCGCCGAGCGGCAGCATCGGGGCTTCGAGACGCACATCCTGTGCGACAGCCAGAGCCAACGCGCCCGCCTCCGCGAGCTGCTCGGCGACGAAGACCACGAACCCGACGCCACGCTCGCCGTCGAGTCGCTCCACGAGGGCTTCGTGCTGCCCGACGAGCGGCTCGCCGTCTACACCGACCACCAGGTCTTCAACCGCTACCACCGCCCGACGGCGCGCAAGCGGCGGCGCGTCCGCGGTGGCCTCTCGCTCCGCGACCTCCAGGGCCTCAGGCCCGGCGACTTCGTCGTCCACATAGACTACGGGATCGGGCGGTTCGCCGGGCTGCACACCATCACCGTCCGAGAGAAACGGCAAGAGGCCGTCAAGCTTCAGTTCCTCGGCGGAGATGAGCTATTCGTCAACGTAAATGCCCTTCACAAGCTGCACAAGTATTCGGGCAGAGAAGGCCATCAGCCGAAGCTGACCAAGCTCGGGAGCGGGCAGTGGGAGCGCGTCAAAGGGCGGACGAAAAAGCGGGTCAAGGACATCGCCCGCGACCTGGTAAAAATCTACGCGAAACGGAAGGCAAGTGAAGGGTTCGGCTTCGCGCCCGACTCGGTGTGGCAGCGCGAATTGGAGGCGTCGTTTCGGTGGGAGGACACGCCCGACCAGGCGCTTGCCTCCAGCGCCGTCAAGGAGGACATGGAAGACCCGACCCCGATGGACCGACTCGTCTGCGGCGACGTCGGGTTCGGCAAGACCGAGGTCGCCGTCCGCGCCGCGTTCAAGGCGGTGCAGGACGGGAAGCAGGTCGCGGTGCTCGTCCCGACGAGCATCCTCGCGCTCCAGCACTTCGAGACGTTTTCGGAGCGGCTAGACCGCTATCCCGTCCGCATCGCCCAGCTTTCCCGCTTCATCCCGCCCGCTGAGACCAAGGAAATCCTCGCCCAGATCGAGCGCGGCGAGATAGACATCGTGATCGGGACGCAGCGGCTCGCCGGCAAGGCCGTCCGGTTCAAGAACCTCGGCCTTCTCATCATTGATGAGGAGCAGCGCTTCGGGGTCGCCGTCAAGGAGCGCCTCCGGGCGATGCGCGCCGAGGTGGACACCCTCACCCTCACCGCCACGCCGATCCCGCGCACGCTCCAGTTCTCGCTCCTCGGCGTGCGCGACCTCTCGATCATGAACACCCCGCCGCCGAACCGGCAGCCCGTCGTCACCGAAATCCACACATTCAACCAGGACCTGATTCAGGATGCGATTCTGTACGAAGTAAATCGGGGCGGCCAGGTCTTTTTCATCCACAACCGCGTCCAGACAATTGAGGAGGTCTCGGCGATGCTGCGGGCGCTCGTGCCGGACGTCCGCATCAAGGTCGCCCACGGCCAGATGAAGCCAGCCGACCTCGAGAACGTGATGCACGAGTTCATCCAGGGCGGCTTCGATGTGCTCGTCTCAACCAACATCGTCGAGAGCGGGATTGACGTGGCGAACGCCAACACGATCATCATCGACCGCGCCGAGCGCTTCGGCCTCGCCGACCTCCACCAGCTCCGCGGGCGCGTCGGGCGCAGCGACCGCAAGGCGTTCTGCTACCTGATGGTGCCGAGCGTCCACACGCTGACGCGCGAGGCCCGGATGCGGCTCCAGGCCGTGGAAGAATTCTCCGACCTCGGCAGCGGGTTCAACATCGCCATGCGCGACATGGACATCCGCGGGGCCGGCGCGATGCTCGGAGCCGAGCAGAGCGGCTTCATCGAAGACCTCGGCTACGAGACCTACCACCGGATTCTGGAGGAGGCCGTGCAGGAGCTGCGCGGCGAGGAGTTCCGCGATCTCTTCGCCGGCACCGCCGCGCCGCCACCCGGCGAGTCCACCATCGACGTCGCCGAGGACGCCTTCCTCCCGGCCGATTACGTCTCGAACGGCACCGAGCGGATGAACCTCTACCGCCGCCTCGCCGACCTGAGCGCGCCCGAGGAGCTGGCCGCCTTCCGGCAGGAGCTCGGCGACCGCTTCGGCTCGATCCCGGCGGAGGTGGACGCGCTCCTCCTAGCCGCTGAGATGAAAGCTGACGCCCAGGCGCTCCGACTCCCGCGCGTCCAGTTCAAGAACCAGCGCCTCTTCCTCGACCTCCCGACGCAGGACGCCGACCCGCACTTTTACGAATCCGCCTTCCACCCGCTGCTCGAAGCCCTCGGCGGCCTCGACCGGCGCTACGTGATGAAGGAGACGACGGGTGGCAAGCTCCGCGCCATCGTCCAGGACGTGCCCGACCTCGCCACGGCGAAGCTGCTGCTGGAACAGTTGCGGCCTATCGAGGCGCTTGCAGCGTAAGTAGGGAGCTGCGCTGTGCAAGAGCGGAACGGTCGCAAGCCACAGGCGTCGTAACCCAAGCGACCCCACACGCGCATGCCTGCCGCCACCCCACCCCCCTACCGTCAGCGCCTGATCGAGCAGATCAGCAATGTGCCCGAGGAGTATCTCCCGGCACTCCTCCGCGTGGTGTCGGCCTTCTGTGAGAGCGTCGCGCTCGTCCCGGCGGAGGAGAGCTTCCGGCTCGGCTGGTCCGAGGCCCAGCGCGATGAGGTCCGCCCGGTGACTGAGCTGTGGGAGGGGATCGAGCGTGAGTGAGGCGCGCCGGGTCGAGGTGCTGTTCACGTCGGAGTTCAAGCGAAGCCTGCGCCGTCTCGCCAGGCGGTACCGGAGCATCCGGCAGGACGTGGAGCCGGTGGTGGACCGACTCGCCTCGGGCGATACGCCGGGCGACCGGGTGAAGGGGACCGGCCACGTCGTGTACAAAGTGCGGGCGAACTCGGATGCGCGCCGGGGCAAAAGCGGGGGGTACCGCGTGCTCTACTATGTGGAGACGGCGGAGCGGGTGATCCTCGTGACGATCTACTCGAAATCGGATCAGGGGGACATCTCGGCCTCGGCGCTGCGGCAGATCATCGAGGAAGAAGCGCCTTCCGACCGTTCGGCCTCGCCCCAGGAGCCACCGGCAGAGTAGGAACCCGGCAGGCCGGGCGGAACCTGGGACGGGGGACGAGCGCTCTCCTGTTTTGCCCTCTGCCGAATCCCGATGCCCCGCACCCCGCGCTCACCCGCTGCCGAGGTCTACACGTTCGAGGCGGACGGCTACGAGGTCCTCGTCGGGCAGAGCGCCCGCGACAACGACCGGCTCACGTTCAAGGTGGCAGACCCGCAGGACCTCTGGCTCCACGTCGTCGGCACGCCCGGTAGCCACGTCATCGTCCGCAACCCGGACAAGGGCGAGGTGCCGCGCTCCGTGGTCAAGCGGGCGGCGGAGCTGGCCGCCTTCCACTCGAAGGCGCGAGCGGCGGGCGGGAAGGTGACTGTCCACGTCTGCCGCGCCTGCGACGTGCGGAAGCCGCGCGGCGCGAAGCCCGGCACGGTCGAGCTGCGGCGCTACGACGAGGTGAAGGTGTACGTGCCCGCTGCGGTCTAGAGCGCTCGGGGTGCGTGCCTTAAGGATGCGCCTTGAGGGTACGGTTTCGGCCCGCTCCGGCGTTATCCGGCCGTACCTTTTGTCCCCGCCGCCCTCCTGCCGCCATGCCGCTCGATCCTTCGACGCACTCAGGACAGGCGCTCGCCGCCTCGCTCCGCCGCTACCTCCTCCAGCAGTTCCCCGCCGAGCGCGCCTACGGCCGCGCCGACCTCCGCGCCGAGGCCATGCCGCCGCTCGTTGCAGCCTTCCTCGGCTGGACGCTCGACCGCTGGACGGCGCTCGAGCGGGAGCGGCTCCGCTCCGAGTGGTTCGACTTCGAGGACGACGAGGTGCAGGCGGCCGAGGCCCGCCTCTTCGCCGCGCTCGGCCCGGCGGCGCGCGTGCCCGCCGAGGCGTGGGAGGCGACGCTCGGCGGGGCCGTGGACCTCGTCGTCCGCTTCCTCACGACCCCGGCGCGCGCGCTCACCGACGCGGTCTTCGAGGGGTCGGCCGAGCCGCTGCCCGCCGCGACGGTGCGCGAGCGGCTGACGCTCTTCGCGGCCTACCCCTACCTCGCCGAGGTCGCCGAAGCCT
Organism: Rhodothermales bacterium; assembly: GCA_038232975.1. Taxonomy (GTDB): domain Bacteria; phylum Bacteroidota; class Rhodothermia; order Rhodothermales; family JANQRZ01; genus JANQRZ01. The sequence goes on along the minus strand of JBBSMV010000058.1, from coordinate 1,678 downwards.
ACCTCGACCAGCGGCACCTCGACACGCTCGACCCGCCGGCCCTCTTCTACCTCCTCGACCGCGCCGACCGGCGGGCCGTCCGGGACCACACGCCGGAGGAGTGGCTGGAGCTGCTGCGCCCGCTCTTCGACCTCGCCGGGCACCTGCCTGACCTCGGCGGCGTCCCGGCCTCGCTCCTCCGCGACTTCTTCGTGGCGAAGGGCGAGGACGCGCTCGCCGAGCAGCTCGACGAGCGCGTCGGCACGACGCTCGACGAGGCGGCGCTCTGGGACATCCTGGCACCGGAGGCCGAGTGGCGGGAGACGGAGGAGGGGAGAGGGGAGACGGAGGACCGTGAACACAGAGCAGAGGACAGAGGGCAGGGGACAGAGGGCGCGGTGCCCGAGAACGACGCTGCGCCTGAGAAGATGGGAGAGGGGGAGACTGAGGGCGGGGCCGATGCTGCGGAGGACGACGCGGCGGTGCCGCTCTGGCAGCGCTTTGCTCGGGAAGGGACCGGCGATGGCAGCGTGAATGCCGCGTTTGGCGAGGCGGCACTGAAGAAGACGACACCGGACGGGGAGAGCCCCACCGCTCCGCCCAAAGCCGATACCAAAGCTGCCCCACTCTGGCAGCAGTTCTCCGCGCCGCCCGCTGCACCGTCCACCCCTCCGCGCGCCCAGCCTCCGGTCCCCACGCCCGCCGCGCAGCCCGGCACCGAGGCGCTCGACGCGCTCGAAGCGCGCACGCTCGGGCGGACCTCGCCGGGGCAGCGGGCTCGCTTCGTGGAGCACCTCTTCCGGGACGACGCCGGCAAGTACGCGGCCGTTCTGCACGCGCTCGACGCGGCCAGCTCGTGGACCGAGGCGTCGCAGATCATCGCGCGCGACGTGTTCCGGCCGTTCCGGGTCAACATCTACGGCGAGCACGCCGTCGCCTTCACCGACGCCGTCGAGGCGCGTTTCCAGAGGTAGAGAGGTTAGGCGGAATGAGCCGCTGCCCTGCTCTCTGTGAAGTAAATCACGTCATCATTCCCGCGTTACATGCGCTGTTTCATCACCATGCTGGCTCTGCTCGGTGTTATCACTCTGGCCTCTAGTTGCACTCCGCCAGAGCCGACCCGCAGCGATCACCACGCCGGCAATCCAAAGGCCCTTAACCTTCTCCCTATGTACGGCAGGTTGCCAAAGCCGCCTGAGTTAGTGGCTACCGACAGCGAGTTCGTCGCTGGGGTAAGACAACAGTTCGCCACCCGTGCTGAGGCCAGCGCGTACTTCGCTTCGCGGGGATGGGACTACTATCAGCAGGCCATCCTGGACACGGCGATGTTCCGGTTCAACCAAGCGTGGCTGCTCGACAGCACGAGCGCCCAAGCCTATTGGGGCTTTGGGAACATAGTCGGCCGGCAAGGTCGCCCTGACGAGGCGGTTCCCCTCTTCGAGACGGCGCTCCGTCTAGAGCCGGCCAATGCAAGACTTCTAGTGGACGCCGCCACGGCCTATCGAGAGCGCTATCGGCTCACCAACGATGGGGCTGACGCCAGCCGAAGCTTTGGTCTCCTTCACCGTGCGCTGGAACTGGACCCAGAGTTGGCCCTAGCGCACCACCACCTAGCTGTGTGGTACTACTACCTCCGGGACTACGAGGCGGCGTGGGCAGCAGAGCACCGAGTGGCAGAACTGGACCGGAGCGTGGTCGT
>JBBSMV010000057.1:0-12967 GCA_038232975.1 Rhodothermales bacterium | reverse complement strand
GGCGGCCAGAGCACGCTCTCGGTCGGGGCCTACAACGCCTACAACCGGCGCAACCCGTTCTTCCTGTTCGCCGCGCCGGGCGAGAACGGCGGGCGCGTCTACAAGCAGGCGAGCCTCTTCCCCATCCTCCCGGCGATTGCCTACCGCTTCCGGTTTTGAGTAGGGGAGGATGGGGGTGTGGGTGTCTAGGAGTGACCACCGGACACCGTTCTGGCCCACCCGGCACTCTTCCTTCCGCCCTTCACCGTGTTCTCCCATGAACAGCACTCTCCCCTTCCACCCTCCCACACGCCCACACTCACGCACGCTCACGCCGCGCGTGCTCGCCGGCCTGCTCCTCGTAGCCCTGCTCCTGGCGGCGCTGATGGGCTGCGAGACCGTCGTGGACGTGAACGTGCCGGAGCACGAGCGCCAGCTCGTGGCGCAGGGGTTCTTCGCGCCCGAGAGCCTGTGGGCCGTCCGCGTCTCCCACACCGTCGGCTACACCGACCCCGAGCGGCCGGGCCTCGTGGACGACGCAACAGTCGAAATCTGGGAAGGAGACCGCCTCCTGGAGCGGCTCGCGCGGCGCGACTCCGGCACCTACGTCGGCGTCGGGCACCGGCCGGCGGTCGGGCACGCCTACACCCTCCGCGTGGCGGCCCCCGGCTTCGAGGCGGTCGTGGGCACGGCGGCGCTGCCGAGCGCGCCGCTCGTGGTCTCGTTCGACGCGGTGCTCGTCGAAGGCTCGGGAGATCGCCGGACCGTCCGCCTCCGCCTCACGCTCGACGACCCGCCGGGCGAGGCGAACCGCTACACCCTGGCCGTGCTCCACCTCCGCGCCCTCGTGGACGCGCAGGCGAACGCGGTCACGCCCCTCCCACCGGCCCTCTTCCCGTTTACGAGCGCCGACCCCGCCTTCGAGGCCCCCATCCCGAATCCGCTCGACCCCGACGACCCGACTTTCCTCCAGGCCCTCTTCCGCGACACCGGCTTCGACGGCGAGCGCCGGACGGTCGAGGCCGAGATCGCCTACGACGCGCCGGCTCCCACCGGCGGTGGCCCGACCGTCCGGCGCGGGTTCGTCGTCCTCTTCGCCGCGCTCTCGGAGGAGCTCTACCGCTACGCCGAGACGGCCCCCGAGCAGGCGCTCTTCGGCGAGAACCCGTTCGCCGAGCCGCTCCGGGTCTATTCTAACCTCTCGAACGGCTTCGGCGTGTTCGCCGGCTTCCACCCGCTCGCGCTCCCCGTGCCGCCCGACAGCCTCCTCCCCGTCGCGCCGTGAAGAAATCCGGCCGCCGCTTACGCGCCCGCGCGCCGCCGCGTGTCTCACATCCAAAGAGCGCGGGATCGCCCCGCCATTCGGCCTCATCAACCAGCCCACCTCTGCCATGCACCGCACGCTCCTTCGCCCCCTGATGGGCTTTGCCCTCGTCCTCTTCCTCCTCGGCTTCACCGGCTGCGACACGTTCGAGGGCGTCTTCGGAGGTGACCAAGAAACCACCGGCACCGTCGAACAGGTCGGCACCAACTACCTCGTCGTCGACGCCATCCGCTACGCCGTCACGCCTCAGACGGAGTTCGACGGCTACGCCCGCCTCGCTGACGTCTCGGTCGGCGACCGGGTCAAGGTCGAATACGAGGACCGCAGCGGCGAGCGCTTCGCCCTCGAGATCGAGGACCCGTCGGCTGGGAACGACTGACGGCCCGCGCGGCCCCACCCGTCCGGGGCAGCCGGCCCTGTCAGACCCGGCCGGCTGTCCGCTTCCACGTTGCTCGAACCCAACCTTGCCTGCCATGAAACGCCCCTACGCTCCCCTGCTCCTCGCGGCGTCCGTCCTCAGCCTCACCGCCTGTGACTCCGAAAGCGAAGGCGGCGGCGACGGCTTCACCGTCACCTACGAGCCGCCCTTCAACCCGTCCGCGTTCGTGGCCGACATCACGAACCCCTACTTCCCCCTCGTGCCGGGCACGACGTTCCGCTACGAAGAGGAAGCCGAGGACGGCATGGAGGAGATCATCGTCGAGGTGACTCACGACACGCGGGAGATCGCGGGCGTGACGGCCCGCGTCGTCCGCGACCGCGTCTACCTCGACGGCGAGCTCATCGAGGACACCGTCGACTGGTACGCGCAGGACGCCGCCGGGAACGTGTGGTACCTCGGCGAGGAGACGTGCGAGTTCGAGGGGGGCGAGTGCGCGAGCACCGCCGGTTCGTGGGAGGCGGGCGTGGACGGGGCCGTCCCCGGCATCGTCATGCCGGCCGACCCCACCGTCGGCCAGGCGTACTACCAGGAGTTCTACGAGGGCGAGGCCGAGGACCGCGCCCGGGTCCTCAGCACGAGCGAGGCCGTGACCGTCCCTTACGGGAGCTTCACCAGCTGCGTAGAGACGGAGGACACGACGCCGCTGGACCCGGACGTGCTCGAGCGCAAGTACTACTGCGCCGACGTCGGGACCGTCCTGGAGGTGACCGTCGAGACGGGCGGGCGGGGCGAGCTCGTCGAGATCACGAGCCCGTGACCCTGACCTGAAACAGAGGTTATCCGGCGTCGCCTTCGGGATCGGAGGTTCCACGGCCGAGGGCGGCTAGAGCAAAAGGCAGGATAGTGTGGGGGTATGGGAGGGCTTCCTGTTCCAGGGTTGAGCTACTCCCACCCGCCCATCCCCCCACACTCCCTTACACCCACACGGCCTCTGCTCTAGGGCCGGGCCGGCGCTACACCCCGATCACGTCGTAGACGGAACCGGCGACGGGGTCCTTCGTGACCTCGATGCGCACGGGGAAGGCCTCCTTGAGCTCGTCGAGGTGCGTGATGACGAGGATCTTGTCGAAGTCCTCGCGGATCGTCTGGATGGCCTCGACGAGGCGCTCGATGCCCTGCTTGTCCTGCGTGCCGAAGCCCTCGTCCACGACGAGCGTGCGGATGCGGACGCCGCTGCGCTCGGCCAGGAGCTGGGCCAGCGCGATGCGCAGCGCGAAGTTGACCCGGAAGGCCTCGCCGCCGGAGAAGGTCTCGTAGGGGCGCGGCACGCCGCTGGCGTCGGTGATTTTGATGTCGAGCGTCTCCTTCGTCCCGCCGGCCTTCTTGTCCTTGAGGGTCTCGAGCGTGACGCGGGTGCGCCCCTTCGCCAGGCGCTCCAGGAGGTCGTTGGCCCGGTCCTCGATCTCGGGCAGGGTCTCCTCGATGATGAGCGCGGGGATGCCGTTCTTGCCGAAGGCGTCGCGGAGGTGCCGGTAGAGGGTCTTCTCTTTCTTCGCCTCGCGGAGACCGGCGCGGACCGCCTGGAGCGCCTCGCGGTCGCGGGCGGCGCGGTTCAGCTGCTCGGCGACCGCCCCGAGCTGGGTCTGCACCTCGCTGAGCCGGACCGCGAGCGCGCCCCGGCGCTCGGCCTGTGCCCGCTGCGCCTCGGCCAGGCCGGGCCGCTCGGCGAGACGCTCTTCGGCGGCGGCGACCTCGGCGCGTAGCGCCCCGGCCTCCTGCTCGCCCTGCCCGAGCTCCTCGGCGATGCGGGCGCTACGGGCGGTCCAGTCGGTGAGGTTGCGCTCGGCGTTGGCGAGGCGCATGTAGCGCTCGGTGGCGTCCTTCAGGCTCTCCAGCTCGCGCTTGACGGCGTCGTGCCGGGCGGGGTCGTAGCCGACCTCGCCGAGCTGCTGGCGGAGGCGCTCGATCTGCTCGCGGAGCGTCCCGAGCGCCGTCCCGTCGGCGAGCCGCCGGCGCAGGTCGGCGGCCTCGCGCTCCTGCTGCTCGATGCGCTGCACGAGGGCCGCCCGCCGCGCCTGCACCTCGTCGAGGTCGCGGAGCGTGGCCTCGTAGCGCTCGCGCTGCGCGGCCTCGGCCTGCACGCGCTCGAACCGCTCGGCGTCGAAGGGCAGGTCGGCGAGGCGGTCTTCGTGCCGGGCGCGCTCGGCGCGAAGCTCGGGGCTGAAGGCCTCGGCGCGGAGCTGCCGCTCGAGGTCGTCGGCGCGGGCGCGCTGCGTGGCGGCGGCGGCGGCGGCTGTCGTCGCCGTGGCGAGGCGTCCCTGCACGCTCGCCAGCTCGTCGGCGACGCCGTTCTGCTGCCCGACGCGGGCGGCGAGGTCGCGGTAGCGGCCCCGCAGCGCCTCGCGTGCGTCCTGCCGGGCGCGCACCTCGGCCTCGATGCGGGCGATCTCGGCGGCGAGGGCGGTGCGGTCCCCGGCGTAGGTCTGCTCGACGGCGCGGCGGTGCCCCGGCGTGAGCGCGGTGCCGCAGGTGGGGCACTCCTCGGTTTCGAGGGCGCGGAGGCGGGCGGCTTTCTCGTCCACGGCCTGCACCTCGCGGCGGAGCCGCTCGGTCTCGCGCTCGAGCCCAGCGATCTCGGCGGCGAGGCCGCTCCCCTCCTCGCGCACCTCGGCCTGCTCGGCTTCGACCGCCTTCAGCGCGGCGACGCGCGCGCGCAGCCCGGCCTCCTGCTGCTTCAGCCCGGGCAGCGCCTCGGCGTGGGCATCGGCGGCGTTGATCTGCTCGCGCAGGCTGCGAATGCTGGCCCGCAGCGCGCCCTGCTCGCTCGCCAGCTGCTTGTCGATGGCCGTGACGCGCGCCTCGATCTGCTGCCGCTCGTCGCGGCGCACCCGGAGCGCCTCGGCCTCCTGCTGCGCGGCGAGCGCCGCGGCCAGTCCCCGCTCGGCGATGGGCCGCTCAACTAGCTTCCGCTCGGCCTCGTCCCGCACCCGGTGGTTCGCCTGCACCTCGGTCTCGATCCGGTTCAGACGCCCCTCGGCCTCCATCCGCTTCCGCTCCAGGTCCAGCTCCTTTTCGCGGAGCTGGTTGGTCAGCCCGCGCTGCAGGTAGTCCTTGTCGTCCCACACCTTGCGCTCGGCCAGCAGCGCCTCGTGCCGCTCGTGGGCGCGGAGGATGGCCTCGCGCTGCGCGATGAGCTTCTGGGCCTCTTCGATGTTCGCTGTCAGCTCGGCGCGCTCCGTCTCCAGTCCTTGTCTGCGCTCGGTGAGCCGGGCGAGGCGGGTCTCCTGCTGCTTGACCGTCCGGCCGAGCGCGTCGAGCTCGGCCAGGCGCTCGGTGAGGCGTTCCGCTTCGGCCTCGGCCTCGGCGCGCTCGCGTTCGAGGCCGGCGGCGGCGGCTTCGAGGACGGTCCGCTCCTCTTTCCACCGGCCCTCGCCTTCGAGCGCCGCGTTCAGCCGGCCGGCCTCGGCCTCGGCGACCTTGACGCGCTCGGTGGCCTCGGAGAGGCGGCTGCGGGCGACGGCGGCGTAGCGCTCGAAGCGGTCGAGCCCGAGGATGCGGCCGAGGATGTCCTTGCGCTCGCCGGGCTTCTTGCGGGTGAACTCGTCGGAGCGGCCCTGGAGCAGGAACGCCGAGTTGATGAACGTCTCGTAGTCGAGGCCGAGCGTGTCGTTGATGACCGCCTGCGTCTCGCCGACCGAGCCGGCGGTGAGCGGGCGGAAGGCGTCGGCGTCCCGGACCTGAAACTCCAGCCCCGGCTTCGAGGTCTTGCCCGAGGCCGTGCGGTAGAACGTGCGGACGACGCGGTAGCGCCCGTCGTCGAGGTCGAAGACCAGCTCGACCTCCATCTCGCGCGTGCCGGTGCGGAGCAGGTCCTCGTCGGGCTTGCGGGCGTCGGACGCCTTGCGGGCCTCGCCCCAGAGCGCCCACGTGATCGCGTCGAGCAGCGCCGACTTGCCCTGCCCGTTGCCGCCCGAGAGGCACGCGACGTGGAACTGCTCGAAGTCGAGCGCCTCGGTGGTCGTCCCGTAGGAGAGGAAGTTGCGGAGCTTGAGCGAGACGGGGATCATGGGTCTGACGCGTGATTCGTGATGCGTGAGGTCGAGCGCTACCGTTGGAGATGAGATCACGAATCACGTTTCACGAATCACTGTCAAACTTGTCGCGAAGCTGGTCCTGCCACCCCGGCGCGACGCGGCGGAACAGGTCCCACGCCGCCGGCGCGAGCGCCCGCACCGGCTCGTAGAGCACCGACGCCTCGCGCGTCTGCTGGCCGACGAGAAGCGGCTCGCCGCCCGGCAGCGCCACGGCGCTCGTGACGAAGAGCAGCACGCTGAGGCCGAGCGCCGCGCGCAGCCCGCCGAACCCCGCCCCGGCGAGCTGGTCGGCGGCTCCGAGCCGTAGGGCAGCGAGCGCCTTCCTGACGAGGTAGGTGGCGAACGTCAGGACGCTCAGCACCGCGGCGAAGGTAACGACGAAGCCGAGGACCGGCACGAGGCTCGTAGACAGGCCGAGGCTGGCGACGACGAGCGCGCCGACGGGCCGCATCGCGCCGGCCGCGAGCCACAGCGCAAGCAGCAGGCCGAGCGTCCCGACGAGCTGGCTCAGTGCCCCGGCCCGCACCCCGCGCCACACCCCCAGCCCGACGAGTCCGGCGATCCCCAGGTCGAGCGTGCTCCCGATCATCACCCCTTGAGCAGGTCCTGCACGACGACGCGGACGCGGTTGCCGTCGGCCTGGCCCTTGAGCGCGCTCATCACCTCGCCCATGACGCGGCCCATGTCCTTCATCGAGGTCGCGCCGGTGCGGGTGACGATCTCCTGGACGGTCCGGTGGATGTCCTCGTCGGATAGCTGGGCCGGGAGGTACTCGGCGATGATCGTCAGCTCGTCGCGCTCGCGCTGCGCGAGGTCCTCGCGCCCGGCGTCCTCGTACTGGCCGAGCGCGTCGCGGCGCTGCTTGGCCTGCTTCTGGACGACGGCGACGAGGTCGTCGTCGGTGAGCGGGCCGCCTCCCTCTTTCTGTTTCTCGGTGATGGCGGCGCGGAGCGAGCGGATGGCGAGGAGGCGGGTCTTGTCCTTGGCCCGCATGGCGTCCTTGAGGTCGCGGTCGAGGCGGTCGAGCAGCAGCATGGGTCGGCGGCGTAGGGGAGCGAGAGCGTGCCCGAAGCTACGCCCGTCCCGGCGCGACATTTCCCGCTCGCCGGCCCCCGCCGCGCCTCACCGACCGCAGCCGTCACTCACCGACCGCTGCCCAACCTGGAGGCCGTGCCCCCGGTAGACGCTCCAGACCCGACGCCCTCTACCGATGCGCTTCGCCCTACTCGTGTTCGCCCTGCTCCCCTCGGCCGCCGCGTCGCAGCCAGCCGTCGTCGCGGGGCGCGTCGTGGACGGCGACGGGGCCGGGCTGCCACTCGTCAACATTGTCCTCGACGGCTCGGTCGAGGGCGGGGTCACGGACGAGGCCGGGCGATTTGCGTTCGCCTCAGCGCGGACGGGGCGGCAGACGGCGCGCGCCACGCTCCTCGGCTACGAGCCGGCGGCGGCGCGCCTCGTGCTCGCGCCCGGCGACACCGCCCGCGTTGTGCTCCGGCTCGCCGAGACGCTCGTCGAGCTGGGCGAGGCCGTCGTAGAGGCCAGCGCCTTTTCGAGCGGCGACGCCGAGCGCGTCACCTTCCGGCCCCTCGACGTGGTGACGACGCCGGGGGCGGCGGCCGACGTGTTCTGCGCCCTCCAGACGCTGCCCGGCGTGACGGCCGTGGACGAGGGGGCCGGGCTGTACGTCCGCGGCGGCGACGTCGGCGAGACGGCCGTGCTGCTCGACGGGGCGCGCCTCCAGCACCCGTACCGCTACGAGTCGGCGACCGGCGGCGTCTTCGGCTCGATCCCGCCGTTTTTCCTGAAGGGGACGTTCTTCTCCTCCGGCGGCTTCTCGGCCCGCTACGGCGACGCGCTCTCGGGCGTGCTCGCGCTCGAGACCCTCGACGAGCCGCAGCAGGACGCCCTCACGGCGAGCGCCGGGCTGGCCGGGCTTTCGCTCGGCCTCGACAAGCGGCTCCTGGAGGACCGCCTCGGGGTCCGCTTCTCCGGCAACCGCTCGGCGACGGCGCTCCTGTTCGAGGTGAACGGGCGGGGGGACGAGTTCGTCGAACCGCCGCAAAGCCAGGACGCGAACCTCAGCCTCGTCTACCGCTACGCGCCGGCCGGGCGGGTCAAGCTGTTCAGCTACGCCACCGGCAGCCGCGTCGGCGCGCGAGCCGCAGCCGTCGTTCGAGGGGGTCTACCGGGCGCGCGAGGCGAGCCGCCTCCACGTCCTCGGCTGGCAGGACCTCCTCGGCGACTGGCTGCTCAAGGCGAGCCTCTCGGCCAGCACGTTCACCAGCACCACCCAGATCGGGGCGCTCGACCTCGCCGCCTCCGACCTCGGCCTCGGGCTGCGGCTCGACGCCGAGCGCGCCGTCTCGCGCCGCCTCCGCGTGGCGGCCGGCACCGAGATCAATCGCCTCGAAACACGGCGAGCCGGGACCGTCCCGGTCTACGGCACCGTGCTCGACCCCGAGGCCGTCGCGCTCGCCCTCGACGAGCGGTTTGCGGCGACGCGCGGGGGCGGCTACGGCCTCGCCGAGGTGCAGCTCACACGGCGGCTCTTCGCCCAGGCCGGCCTCCGCGCCGACCTCCACGCCCAGGCCGGTCCGGCCGTGCTCGACCCGCGCCTGGCGCTCCGCTACGGCCTCGGGAAGCACGCGAGCGCCCGCCTCGCCGCCGGCCGCTACAGCCAGCTCCCATCGCCCGACCAGCTCGGCGGCGACGGCGGGAACCCGGAGCTTGGGGCGCAGCACGCCGTCCACCTCGTCGGCTCTCTGGAGTTCGAGCGGGGGCACACGCTGCTGCGGGCCGAGGCGTACCACAAGGACTACTCTGTTCGCGTCCGAGCGCGTCGCGGACCCGCTCCTGCCGGACTGGGGTCACGACGAGGCCTACGCCTGGTGGGGGATCGCCCTCGGCGACCTCGGCCGGACGGACGAGGCCCGCGCCGCCTTCGAGCGCGCGCTCGAAGTCAACCCGGACAACGGCTGGGTGCGGCACGAGCTCCTCCCCGGCCTCGCCAGGATGGAGGACGGCGGACGGTGAGACGGTGGGCGTGGTGCCAGCCCTCGGGCGACCACACGGGGTCGCCCCTACGGGCGCGCGGCGCGACGGCCTCGGTAACTTGGCCGCCTTTTTTCCCATCCTCCCATCCTCCCATCCTCCCATCCTCCCATCCTCCCATCCTCCCTCGCCGTGCCCTGCCCCGACCCCGGTCTCCCGATCCCGAAGCCCCGGCTGAGCGCGCGCGGGCTGGCGGTCGCCGCCGGCCTCGGTGTGCTCTACGCGTGGCGAGCGGGCTGCTGGTGGCGCAGCTCGACGGGGGCAACGGGTTCTACCCCACCCCCTACGCGTCGGTCCTCGTCGGCGCGCTCCTCGAGTACGCGCTCGTGGGCGTGCTGATGCTGCCGGTGTGGTGGCTCGTTATTCGGCGGCTCGACGCCGCCGGGTGGGGCTGGAAGCTGGCGGCGCACGTCGTGCTGGCCCCGCTCTTCGTCCTCACGTGGTTCGTGCTCTACGCCGCCGTCGTGGGCGCGCTCACGGGCGAGGCCCTCCTCGGCTCGCTCGACGTGCTCGCCGACGGGCAGTGGGCGCTGTTCTCGAAGCTGACTGAGTACGTGCTCATCGTCGCCGTGCTGCACACGGTGCGCGAGGTGGACCGCCTCCGCACGCGCGAGGCACAGGCGCGCGAGCTCGCCGCCCTCGCCCAGGCGCGCGAGCTGGCCGCGCTCAAGGCGCAGCTCCACCCGCACTTCCTCTTCAACGCGCTCAACTCCATCAGCGCCGCGCTCACCCGGCAGCCGGCCGAGGCGCGGGCGATGCTCGTCGGGCTGGGCGGCCTGCTGCGCTACGCGCTCGCCGCCTCGGAGCGCGCCGAGGTCCCGCTCCGCGAAGAGGTCGCCGCCGCCGAGGCGTACCTCGCCATCGAGCAGCACCGCTTCGCCGACCGGCTCCGCGCCGAGGTCGCTATCGCGCCGGAGGCGCTCGACGCGCCGGTGCCGCCGCTCCTCGTGCAGCCCCTCCTCGAGAACGCCGTCCGCCACGGCCTCGCCCTGAGCGAGCGCGGCGGCACGGTCCGCCTCACGGCCCGCCGCAACGGCGACGGCCTCTGCATCACCGTCGAGGACGACGGGGTGGGCACACGCGAGGCGGCCCCGTCGGACCTGCTCACGCGGGGCGTCGGGCTTCGCAACACGGACCGCCGGCTGCGCGCCCGCTATGGGGACGAGGCGGGGCTGCGCCTCGATACCCCGCCGGGCGGCGGGTTCCGGGTCCGCTTCGCCCTGCCCGTGCCGGACGGCGTGCCGGACGGTCCGCCTTCGGTGCCGCTGGCCGAGGTGGAAGGATGAGCGCGGTCCGTACCGTCATCGTGGACGACGAGCCGCCAGCCCGCGCCCTCCTCCGAGAGTACCTCGCCGAGGTGCCCGAGGTCGAGGTCGCCGCCGAGGCGGGGAGCGGGGCCGAGGCCGTTGAGGTGATCCGCCGCGAGCAGCCCGACCTCGTCTTCCTCGACGTGCAGATGCCGGGCGCGACGGGGTTCGAGGTGCTGGAGCGGCTCGCGGCGGCGGGCGACCCGCTCCCCGCCGTCATCTTCTCGACGGCCTACGACCGCTACGCCTTCGACGCCTTTGAGGTCAGCGCCGTGGACTACCTGCTGAAGCCGTACAGCGCCGAGCGCCTGCGCACCGCCGTCGGCCGCGCCCTCGACCGGCTCCGTACCACGGCCCCGACCGACCTCGACCGGATCGCCCGGCTCCTGGCCGCGCGCGAGCCGGCGGTCCCGTTCTCCGACCGGCTGTTCGTCCGCGTTGGCGCGCGGATCGTACCGGTGCGGGCGGAGGACGTGCGCTGGGCCGAAGCGGCCGGCGACTACACCCGGCTCCACACCGAAGGCGAGACGTTTGTGGCCGGGCTGCCCCTGGGCGCGCTCGCCGAGCGGCTGGACCCGGCGCGGTTCGTCCGCGTCCACCGCTCGACGGTGATCGCCGTGGACGCGCTGCGGCACCTCGAAAGCGACGGCTCCGGCGGCTACGTCGCCACACTCGTGGGCGGCACGCGCGTCCGCGTCAGCCGCTCCTACGCCGGGGCCGTGCGGGCGCTGATCGCCTAAAGCCCCGCCTGCACGTCGCCCTCAATCGTCCAGCCCGAACACCTCGCGGAGCGGCGCGTCCGCGCGCTTGTTGCGCTCCCAGTAGGCCAGCAGGTCGCGCTCCTTCTTCCGGGCAGTCGTCGTGAGCGTCCGGGCGGCGTCGCCGAAGCCGGAGCGCCGGGTCTCGGTCCAGCCCTCGACGGTGTGCGGGAAGGCGGCGGTGAAGGTGATGGCGAGGGTCCGGTCGAGGTCGGGGTAGGTGAGCGTGTAGGTCCGCAGGCCGGGGCCGGGCGTGAGCGTGGCGGTCGCGGGATACGGCTCCAGGTGGAGGTGGCTGAAGCGCTGGTAGACGGTGCCGGGGACGACGGTAATCTCGCCGGTCGGGAGGGCGTCGGGGTTGAGGCGGAGCCGGGTCCAGAGGTCGTCCTCGAGGAGCGCGTCCGGCAGCGTCCGGTCCTGGTCGCCCTCGCCCTCGAAGTACGAATACAGGCTCAGGTGATACCCTGCGTCGGTCCGGTTGAGCTGGGTGAACGTGTGCCCGCACCACTCCTGCGACGAGGTGGTGACCTTGAGCGCCGGGCCGCCCGCGACGGGCGCGAAGACCGAGGTCATCATCGAGTAGGGGTAGACGCCGGTGTTGAAGCTCCGCGTGGCGTTCATCTTGAGGACGGTCACGGCCCCGTCGGCCTCCGGGTCGTCGGCCTTGACCTGCTCGGCTTCGAGGAACGGCTCGGTGACGAAGATCAGCACGGCCTCGCCGGGGTGAAGCTCGCCGTAGCGCGCCTGCTCCAGGTCGTAGCTCGTGATCTCGGCGAGGCCCCGGTACCAGTAGGCCGCGAACGAGTCGGCCGGGACGCTGAAGCCGGGGGCCTCGACGGCAGCGGTGCGGATGGGCACGGCGCGCGCGTCGGTCGGCTCCGGGGAAGAGCACGCGGCAAGGGAGAGGGCGGCGAGAAAGAGAGCAGCGCGGATCGGCATGGCGGCACGGGGTTGGTTCGGCTCAGCATACCCCGTAACGCGATGCGCGGTTCGTGAGGGTGCCCGCAGAAACGCCGACGCTCACATCCACGTCTCACGCATCACGAAGCCCGCGTAGCTCTGCTCGGCGAGGCCGAACAGCGGTCGGCGTCGCACTGGAACGTGCGGTAGTGCTCGTAGAGGTCGCCGTAGGAGGCGTCACCGTGGGCGGTCTCGGCGAAGAGGGCCTGGGCGGCGGCGTAGGCAGCCTGCATGACGTCGTCGGGGAACGGGCGCAGCGCGACGCCCGCCGCGAGGAGCCGCCGGAGCGCGGGCGGGTTCTTCGCGTCGTACTCGGCGAGCATCCGCCCGTTGACCTCGTGCGCCACCGCCTCGAGAGCTTCGCGGTAGGCGGCCGGCAGCCGGTCCCACTCGGCCCGGTTGACGTAGAACGAGAGCATCGCGCTCGGCTCCCACCAGCCGGGGTAGTAGTAGTGCTGGGCGACCTTGTAGAAGCCGCGCTTCTCGTCGTCGTAGGGGCCGATCCACTCGGTCGCGTCAATCGTCCCCCGCTCGAGGGCCTGGTAGATTTCGCCGCCGGGGAGCGTGAGCGCCGTCACCCCGAGCCGGTCCATCACCTGCGCGCCGAGGCCGGGGATGCGCCTCTTGAGGCCGCGCAGGTCGGCAGCGACGTGATCTCGCGCCGCCGCCAGCCGCCCATCTGCGTGCCCGTGGTGCCGCCGGGCAGGTTGACCACGCCGAAGTCGGCCAGGAGGGCGCGCGTCCGGTCGAGGCCACCGCCGTAGAGCAGCCACGCGTTGTGCTGCCGGGCGGTGAGGCCGAAGGGCACGCCGGTCTCGAAGGCCAGCGCGGGGTTCTTGCCGACGTAGTAGTACCCCGCCGTGGGCCCATCGCCCCACGAGGGTAGCCCCTACATCATCACGACCGTGCCGCGCCCGCCGAGGGCATTGACGAAGGCGGCGCGCAGCGCCTCGGCCTCAGAGCGGCGGACGCGCACTACCAGCTCGGTCTCGTCCGAGTAGGTTTGGTTTGCAATAACGGCATCGAAGCGGCCGACCGTGTGCAGCGCCGCCGAGGTGTCGTCGTAGGCGAAGCGCAGCCGGAGCGCGACGCGGACGACGCGCCGGGCGACG
>JBBSMV010000056.1:0-12994 GCA_038232975.1 Rhodothermales bacterium | reverse complement strand
CATCGTCTCAGATGCAAAGATGGTAGTCATTCCCGCGAAGGCGGGAATCCAGAAGGCGTGCTGGGCGCTCTGGATTCCCGATCGGGGTCGGGAATGACGGTGCTTTTGAGGGAGGTGTCAGAACTTAGCGACCCTGCCCTGCTAGGGGGGCAGGTGCATGACACACTCTAGGGCACGGAGGACGCGCTCGTTGTGCTCGTCCTGCTCTTCTTCGTAGATGATGCGGTAGTCGCCGACGCGCACGCGCCAGTAGTCACCCCGCCGCCCTTGCCCCGGCACCCCCGCGAGGGTGAGCGAACGCTACGCCGCTTCCGCAAAATCACGCGGCTCGACCTCGACCCGGAGCGCTGTCGTGTCGAAGGAGGGCACGGCGGCGAGGACCCGGCGGATGGCGGCGTCGAGCGTCTCAGCCTCGATGGAGCACGAAAGGCGTGGAACCCCGGCGAGAACGGCGGGACTCACGTCGCCCTCGAAGACCTCGAAGATGCGGTCGCTGTCCTCCTCGTTTACGAGGTCCCGGTCTACGATAACATCAAAGAAGTAGGTCTGCATGACTCAGACGGGCTAGGAATGGGGACAGCGCTGGATCATCCGGCGGATGCGGCTCGCTTCATGCTCTGGCGCGCGGGGCGTACTCGAAACAGAATATTTGCAAGCGCCGCGTCCCGTCCCAGAGCAGTAGATGACGGCCCAGCCGTGAGCACGGGGGCCGCACTTCTCGACGCGCCAACCGGCGTCAACAGCTTCCTCAACGGCGGCGCGGATGACTTTGTTCGGGTGGCGAGGGACGCGGAGCATCGGGATACGGGCTGCTTACGGGCGTGAACGCTCAATCAGGCAACAAACCTAGCTACCCCAGCCTATCGCCACGGCGAGGGCGAGGGCGACGAGGCCGAGCACGAACAGGCCGACCTGGAGCGGCAGCACCCACCGCGCCCACCGCTGCCACGGCACCCCGGCCAGCGTGAGCGCCCCCATCAGCACCGCGCTCGTCGGGATGATCATGTTCGTGAACCCGTCGCCCATCTGGAAGGCGAGCACCGCCGTCTGGCGCGTCACGCCGACGAGGTCCGAGAGCGGGGCCATCAGCGGCATCGTGAGCGCTGCCTGCCCGCTCCCGCTCGGGACGAAGAAGTTGATCACCGTCTGCGCCCCGAACATCGCCATCGCCGCGACCGCCGAGCCGGTGCCCTCTAGCCCGGAGGCGAGGGCGTGGAGGACGGTGTCGATGATCTGCCCGTCCTGCATCACGACCAGGATGCCGCGCGCCAGCCCGATGATGATGGCCGTTGCGACGAGGTCCTTCGCGCCGGCCATGAAGGCCCGCGCCGTGCCGTTGGCCCCCAGCCCGCCGACGGCCCCCATCGCCAGGCCGAGCGCGACGAAGAGCGCGGCGATCTCGATGATGTACCACTGGTAGGCGAGCACCCCAAAGACGAGCGCGGCGATGCCGAGGAAGAACAGCCCGAGCACTGCCTGCTGCCGCCCAGTTAGCGGCGGGGTCTCCCCTTCGGCGTCGAGGTGCAGCCCCTCGTGCCGCTTCACCGCGTCAATCTCGAAGGTCGGGCTGCGGGCCGGGTCGCGGCGGACGCGGGCCGCGTGGCGCATCACGAAGGCCACCGTCACGGCGGTCGTCGCGATCCAGAGGCCGATGCGGAAGCCGACCCCGGAGAAGAGCGGGACCGCCGCGATCCCCTGCGCCACGCCGACGGTGAACGGGTTGAGGAACGCCCCGGCGAAGCCCGCCGCCGCGCCGAGGAACGGGATCGCCACGCCGGTCACCGAGTCGTAGCCGAGCGCGAGCGCGAGCGGGACGAAGATCAGGATGAACGGGATCGTCTCCTCGGCCATCCCGAAGACCGCCCCGCCGAGCGAGAATAGCCCCATGAAGATCGGGATCGTGAGCACCTCGACGGCGCGCGACCGCTGCGAGGCCCGGACGAGCCGCCGTAGCGACGCCTCGACGGCCCCGGTCTCCTGGAGCACGGCGAAGGCCCCGCCTACGAGCAGCACGAAGGCGATGATCGGCGCGGCGTCCTCGTCGATGAACCCGAGGATCGGGGCCTGGAGGATGAGCGCCACCGTGTGCCCGAGCCGGTCCAGCGGCCCGTCGAACGCCCGCTCGACGGTGCGGAACGAGCCGGGGACCACGACCTCGCGCATCCCGGCCCCCTCGACGAGGATCTCGGTCTTGTCGTACTCGCCGGCCGGCACGATCCACGTCAGCGCGGCCGCCAGCACGATGATCGAGAAGATGATGAGGGTGGTGTCGGGCGCTTTGAACCGGGAGAGGATCATCGGTCGGGAGTCGAGGGTCGGGAGTCGAATGGCGACGGCAAACTACCCACCATGCTCCGAACTTTTGCGGCACCGCGCGTACCACTCCGGTTCCGCCGATCCGCCGCGTCCATGCTTCGACCCTTTCTGCTCCTGTTCCTCGCCGTCGCCCTCGGCGTCCCCGCCGACGCCCAGAAGCGCCCACCGAGCGACTCGCTCGAGACCCTCCGCGCCGAGCAGGCGTTTGTCCGCGGGATGACGCGCGCCTACGTCGGCGACTACGAGGCGGCGATCCAGCAGTACGAGCGCGCGCTCGAGCTGCGGCCCGGCGAGGCGGCCGTGCTCGCTGCCCTCGCCGAGGCGCACGAGGCCGAGGGCGACGCCTCGACGGCGCTCTACTTCGCCGCCCGCGCCGTCGAGGCCGCCCCAACCGAGCCGAGCGTGGCGCACCACTTGGCCCGCCTTCAGGTCCAGGCCGGCGAGACCGACGCCGCGATCCAGACCTACCGGCGGCTGCTCGCCCTCGACCCGGACGACGTGGGCGCGCTCGAAGCGCTCGCCGCCCTCGACCCGGCCGATGCCGCCCTGCGGGACCGCCTCGCCGGTCTCCACCGCGCGCAGAGCGGCGAGGCGAAAGCTGCCGATCTCGACGCCGAGCCAACCGACGACGACCTCTTACTCACCGGCGAGCGCCGCTTCCGCGACGGCGACTGGGCCGGGGCCGCCGAGGCGCTCCAGCAGGCCCTCGCCGCCGACCCGCTGCATCCGCCCGCGTGGGCACAGCTCGTCGAGGCCCACGTCCGCTCAGGCAACCCCGAGGCCGCGCTCGACGCCGCCGACGAGGCGATGCTGCTGGTCCCCGGCCAGGTCGCGCTCGTCCGCGCCGCCGCGCTCGCCCACGCCGCCGCCGGCCGCCCCGGCGAGGCCGTCCGCCTCTTCGAGGAGGCCCTCGACCTGCTCGCCGAAGACCCGGCCGACGGCGACGAGCGGGGCGCGCTGCTCGACGCCCTCGACCTCGCCTCCGGCCTCGCCCCCGAGGACCGGCAGCGGCTCAGGGATAGAATCGAAAGCAACGCGCCGTAGTTTCTAGCTTACGGTTTCTGGTTTACAGCCCTGCCCTTGCGTCTGCTCTTCGCCATCACCCTGTTGCTCGTCGCCGGGTGCTCGTCCGGGCCGCTCGTCCGCGATGCGCCCGATCTCGCGGCCCCGGCCGACTTCCCGAACCACACCGCCGGGCAGATCGTCCTGCTCATGGAGACCGTCGCGGCGCGGGACTCCATCGCCGCGTTCTCCAGCCAGGCCCGCGTGGCGATTCGTTCGCCTGAGCGCGACGCGGACCTCTCGGCGACGATCCGGCAGCGGGCGGCCGACACGCTCTGGGCCTCGGCGCGCGGGCCGTTCGGGATCGAGGTCGCCCGCGCGCTCGCCACGCCGGAGGCCGTCGAGGTCTGGGACAAGCTGAACGGACGGCTCTACGTCGGCTCGGTGGCGGCGGCGGCGGCATTTTTGCCAAGCGCCGTGGGGACGCGCGAGCTGTTCGACGTGCTGCTCGGCCGCCTGCGGCCCGAGGCCGCCGAGGGCTGGTCGGTCCGCAGCGACAGCAGCACCTACGTCCTGACGGCCGCCGACGGGAGCCAGCGCTTTACCGTAGACCCGGCGGTCTGGCGCACGGTCCGCTACGAGCGCTTCGCCGCCGGGAGCCTCGTCGACGAGCGCACGTTCTCGGCGTTCGACCTCGTGGACGGCCGGGTGCTGCCGCGCCGCGTCGCGCTGCGCAGCCCGCGCGAGGGCGGCAGCCTGACGGTCGAGCACCGCACGCTCACGCTCAACCCGGCCCGGCTCGACTTCCCGTTCTCCCCCGGCGACGCCGAGCGAATCCCCCTCGATTCGTAAAAACGACTTCCAGCGATGACGCGCAGCCTCGGCCTCCTCCTTTTTCTCCTCGCCCTCCCCGCCGTAGCGCAGGACGACCAGCGCGCGGCCGAGGCGCGCCTCGGCGAGCTGAAGCGCCAGATCGCCGACTACGAGCAGCGGCTCGCGCGCGCGCGCCGCGAGGAGACCGGCGCCACCGCCGCGCTCACCACCCTCGACCGCGAGATCGCCGTCCGCGAGGCGCTCATCGCGTCGTACCACGAGCAGCAGACCGTGCTCGGGACCGAGGCCGCCGGCATCCAGCGCTCGGCGGCGGCGCTCGAAGACGAGCTGCGGAGGCTCAAGGAGGAATACGCCGTCCACGCCCGCAACGCCTACATGCGCGGCCGGACGGGCGACCTCGCCCTGATCCTCTCGGCCGGCTCGATCAACCAGATGCTCGTCCGCGCGCGCTACCTCCAGCGCTTCGGGCGGCAGCGCCAGAGCAAGCTCGGCCAGATCACCGCCACGCAGGCGGCCCTCGCCGAGCGGCAGGCCGCGCTCGACTCGTCGGCGGCGCGCATCCGGACGCTCCTGACCGAGAGCCGGGCCGAGCAGCAGGCCCTCGCCGGGCGCAAGACCGAGCGGGCCGCGCTCGTGAGCGAGCTTCGGCAGCAGCGGAGCGGCCTCCAGGCCGAGCTTCAGCAGCGGCAGCAGGATGCCAGCCGGCTCGAGGCCCGCATCCAGGAGATGATCGCCGAGGCCGAGGCCGCCCGCCGCCGCGAGGCCGAGCGCGCCCGCGCCGCCGCCGAGGCCGCCCGCGCCGCGGGCAACGCCGAGGCCGCCCGCGCCGCCGAGGCCGCCGAGTCGGCCCTCGTCGAGCTGACCGGCTCGTTCCGCCAGAACCGGGGCCGCCTGCCGTGGCCGGCGACCGGCGTCGTGACCGGCACCTTCGGGACGCGGACGCACCCCGTCTACGGCACCCAGACGCGGAGCATCGGCCTCGAGCTCTCGACCCCACCGACAGCGTCCGTCCGCGCCGTCTTCGACGGGGTCGTGAGCCGCGTCTTCGCCATGCCGGGCTACGGCACCTGCATCATGGTCTCGCACGGCGACTACGCGACGATCTACGGCAACCTCTCGTCGGTGGACGTGCGCCAGGGCGAGGCGGTCCGCGCCGGGCAGGGCGTCGGGCGCGCCGGCACCGCCGATGACCCCCTCGGCGCGGGCGTGTTCTTCGCGCTCTTCGCCGGCGGCGAGGCCGTGGACCCCGCCGGCTGGCTGGTGAGGAAGTGAGGGTCGGGAAGAGAGAAGAAAGAGGAGAGGGAAAAGATAGAAGAGAGAGACGCTCTCTCTTCTATCTTTTCCCTCTCCTCTCTGTTACAGCATCCCCCGCAGCTTCTCGGCCTGGACGACGCGCTCGATGGCGACGACGAAGGCCCCCTCGCGCATCGTCACGTTGTAATGCTGGGCGCGGTCGCGCACGTTGCGGTAGGCCTCCAGCATGATCGCTTCGAGGCGGCTGTTGACGTCCGCCTCGGCCCAGCGGAACTGCTGGAAGTTCTGCGACCACTCGAAGTAGCTCACCGTCACGCCGCCGGCGTTCGCCAGCAGGTCCGGCAGGACCAGGACGCCACGCTCAGTCAGCCGCCGGTCGGCCTCCGGGGTGAGCGGCAGGTTCGCGCCCTCGACGACGAGCCGCGCCTTGACGCTGTCCACGTTCTCCTCGTTGACGGCCGACTCGACGGCGGCCGGGATGAGGACGTTGCAGTCGACGCCCATGAAGTCGGCGTGGGCGACGTGCTCGACGCCGGGGGCGTCGTAGCCCCTGATCGTGCCGTGCTCCTGGGCGTCTTTGTACTCGCGGATGTCCTGGATGTCGAGGCCGTCGCCGTTGAACAGCCCGCCTGAGACGTCGGAGACGGCGACGACTTTGGCCCCCTGCTGGTCGAGCAGCAGCGCGGCCCACATGCCGACGTTGCCGAAGCCCTGGACGGCCACGCGGAGGTCGCTCGGCTCCATGCCGAGGTCCTTCGCCGCTTCGAGCGTGCAGATCATCACGCCGCGCCCGGTGGCGGCCTCGCGCCCCGGCGAGCCGCCGAGCGCGAGCGGCTTGCCGGTGACCACGGCCGGCGAGTGCCCGTGCTGGCGGCCGTACTGGTCCACGATCCACGCCATCACCTGGGCGTTCGAGCCGAGGTCGGGCGCGGGCACGTCGCGGTTGGGGCCCAGGATGAGGTGGATGCGCGAGATGTAGCGCCGGGTGAGCTGCTCGAGCTCGCGCGTGGTCAGCTCGCGCGGGTCCACGTCGATCCCGCCCTTGCCGCCGCCGAAAGGGATGTCGACGAGCGCTGTTTTGTAGGTCATCCTCTCGGCGAGGGCGCGGACCTCGTCGGCGTCGCCGAGCGGGGAGAACCGGATGCCGCCCTTGAAGGGGCCGCGCGCGCCGTTGTGCTGGATGCGGTAGCCGGTGTAGGTCCGCAGCTCCCCGTTCTCCATGTGGAGCGGGACCTCGACCTTCATCTCGCGGAACGGCCGGCGCACCAGCGTGCGCCATTCCTCGTCGAGGCCGATCACGTCGGCGGCGCGCTTGAAGTTGGCGGTGGCGATTTCGTAGGCGGAGACTTTCGGCCGCTGCTGGACGACGGAGGACATGACGGGTAGGGAAGGAGGAGGAGGTGCGGTGCCGGAAGGTACTGGACGCGCTTTCTACAAAGTACAGGGCCAACCGGAAATCGGACGGTGGTGGACGGTACCTCGGGGCACCGCGGCCACGAATCCGGCGTGCTCGGCCTGCCGTGATCGGCTATCTTCGGTCGGTCCCTCCTCCCCGCCGCATGCCTCGCCTCCTCCTGCTCCTCCTGCTGGCGTTGCCGGCGCTCCCGGCGCTCGCGCAGGACCGCCCCCCGCTCGACCCCGGCGTGCGGCCCGTCACGCGCACCTTCGCCCTCACGAACGCCCGCGTCGTGCCCGAGCCGGGCCGCGTGCTGGAGCGCGCCACGGTGGTCGTCCGCGACGGCCTTATCGAGGCCGTCGGCGCGGACGTGCCGGTGCCCTTCGATGCCGAGGTGATCGAGGGCGACTCGCTGACGGTCTACGCCGGGTTCCTCGACGGCCTCGGCCACGCTGGCATTGCGAAGCCGGAGGCCGACGAGAACGAGGAGGGCGTCCGCGACCCCGGCCACCCGCCCCGCGAGCGCGCCGGCATCCAGCCCGAGCGCGACGCCCGCACCCTCCTCGACCCCGAGGAGCCTTCCGTCGCGGCCCTGCGCGAGACCGGGTTTACGGTCGCCCACGCGGTGCCGCACGGCGGGATGCTGCCCGGCCAGGGCACCCTGATCCTGCTCGCGGGCGACGCGCCCGAGGCGATGGTGCTGCGCGCCGGGGCGCTCTTCGCGCAGCTCGACGGGGCCTCGGGGGTCTACCCCTCGACCCCGATGGGCGTCCTCGCCGTCCTCCGCGGCCTCTACCGCAATGCCGAGCGGCTCGAGGCCGGCGAGGCGCTCTACACCGAGAACCCCGCCGGGCTCGAGCGGCCGGGCTACGACCCCGTCCTGGCCGCCCTCGCCCCGTCGCGGCGCGGCGTGCAGCCCGTGTTCTTCGCCGCCGCCGACGTGCTCGACGCGCACCGGGCGCTCCGCATCGCCGACGAGCTGGGCTTCCGGCTCGTGCTCGGCGGCCTCCGCGAAAGCTCGATGCTCACCGGCAAGCTCCGCGCCGCCGAGGTCCCCGTCTTCGCCTCGCTCGCCCTCCCCGAGCGCCCCGACGCCGACTCTACCGCCGCCGACTCACTAGGGGTGGAGCCGGACCGTAGCCCCGCCGCGCCGGGCGGCACGCTTTTCCTCACCGACCGCCGCACCCGCTCCTACGCCGACGTGGACGACGAGGCTGCCGCGCTCAACCTCCGGCGCGGGGAGTCGGTGCAGCTCTACGAGCGCAACGCGCTGACGCTGCACGAGGCAGGTATCCCGTTCGGCTTCGCCACGCTCGACGCCAAGCCCGCCGACATCCGGGCGAACCTCCGCCGGATCGTTGAGGCCGGGCTGCCGGAGGCGGACGCCCTCGCCGCGCTGACGACGACGCCCGCCACACTCTTCGGGCTGGAGCGCAGCCTCGGCACCGTCGCGCCGGGCAAGATGGCGAACCTCGTCGTCACCGACGGGCCGTACTTCGACGAGGCCACGGCGGTCCGCTTCGTGTTCGTGGACGGCGAGCGCTTCGAGCTCGAGGACGACGAGGGCTTCGACCCCGACGCCGAGGTCGTCGTGGCCGGGACGTGGGAGGTCCGCGTCGTCACCGACGGCGGGCCGCTGACCGGGACGATGACCCTCACCGACGAGGACGGCACGCTCCGCGGGACGCTCGACGCCGAAGGCCTCGGCACCCGCCCGCTCGACGACCTCGACCTGAGCGGCAACCGGCTCTCGTTCAGCGTCACCGCCGACGCCTTCGGCACGGTCCGCTTCTCCGGCCTCGTCACCGGCGACACGTACCAGGCCGAGGGCACCGGCGCGAACATTCCGACACTCACCCTGAGCGCCACCCGCCGCCCTGACTGAGTGTGGGCGTGTGGGAGGATGGGGGGTTACTCTCCACCCACACCCCCATCCTCCCACCCTCCCAACCTCTCTCCTTATGCGCCTCCTCCTCTTCCTCCTCCTCGCGCCTGCCGCCCTCGCCCAGCCGACGGGCGACCTGCTGATCCGCGGCGCGACCGTGCTGACCGTC
This sequence comes from Rhodothermales bacterium, assembly GCA_038232975.1. Classification (GTDB taxonomy): domain Bacteria; phylum Bacteroidota; class Rhodothermia; order Rhodothermales; family JANQRZ01; genus JANQRZ01. Next base: position 4,138 of record JBBSMV010000056.1, on the reverse strand, counting down.
ACGAACGGGACGCTCGCCGACGCCGACGTGCTCGTCGTGGACGGCAAGATCGCCGAGATCGGGCGCGGCCTGCGCGCGCCGCGCGGGGTCCGCACGCTTGACGGCAGCGGGCGCTACCTCATGCCGGGGATCGTGGACGCCCACTCGCACCTCGGCCTCTCGGCGGTCAACGAGGCGACCAACCCCGTCACGGCCGAGGTCTGGGTCGGCGACGTGCTCGACCCGCTCGACGTCGGGCTGTACCGGGCGCTCGCCGGCGGCGTCACCGTCAGCCACGCGATGCACGGCTCGGCCAACGTGATCGGCGGGCAGAACGAGACCATCAAGCACCGCTGGGGCGAGACCGACCCCGAGGCGTGGCGCTTCGAGGGCGCGCCGCGCACGATCAAGTTCGCCCTCGGCGAGAACCCGACCCGCGTCCACGGCAAGTACCACGGCATCCGGCCGGCCACCCGCATGGGCGTCGAGACGACGATCCGCGACGCCTTCACCGAGGCCCGGCGCTACCGCGAGCGGCAGCGCGCCTACGAGGCCGCCCGCGCCGAGGGCCGCCGCGTGATGCCGCCGGCCTACGACCTCCGGCTCGAAACCCTCGCCGACATCCTCGGCGGCGAGGTCCTCGTCCATGTCCACTCCTACCGCGCCGACGAAATCCTGATGCTGATGCACGTGCTGGCGGACTTCGGCGTAGACCGGGTCACGTTCCAGCACGTCAACGAGGGGTTCAAGATCGCCCCCGAGTTGGCCGCCTTCGGGGCCGGCGCGTCAGTCTTCTCGGACTGGTACGCCTACAAGTTCGAGGTCTACTACTCGACCGCCTACAACGCCGCCATCCTCGCGCGCAACGGCGTCCGCACGAGCATCAACTCGGACTCAGCCGAGCTCATCCGCCACCTCTACCACGAGGCCGCCAAGACGCAGAAGTACGGCGGCCTCAGCGACGACGAGGCCCTCGCGCTCATCACCCTCAACCCCGCCTGGCAGCTCGGCATTGACGACCGGGTCGGCTCCATCGAGCTCGGCAAGGACGCCGACCTGGTGCTCTTCGACGGGCACCCCCTCTCCGTCTACGCCGTCCCGCAGCTCACCATCGTCGACGGCATCGTCCGCTTCGACCGCGCGCAGGACCCCGACGACATGCGCCTTCTCGTTGATCCTGAGGAGCCGGTGGACGAGACGACCCTCGCCGCCGACCACGAGGACACCTGCCTCCAGGACGTCGCCACGCAGGGCGCGTGGTGGCTCCAGTAACAGCCTGACCGAGCCTCCGATGCCCCTGCTCCTCTCGCTTCTTCTCTTCGTCCTCCCGCTCCGTCCCTCCGGCGACCCGGACGAGGGCCGGCGCGGCACGTTCGCCATCACCAACGCCCGGATCGAGACCGTCACGAACGGCGTGATCGAGCGCGGGACGGTCGTGATCCGCGACGGGCTGATCGAGGCCGTCGGCGCAGACGTGGAGCCTCCGGCCGATGCCGAGGTCATTGACGGTACCGGGCTGACGGTCTATCCGGGGATGATTGACGGCGGGACGCGGCTCGGGCTGCAGGAGATCGGCTCGCTCTCGGAGACGCGGGACTACGCCGAGATCGGCGACATCATGCCGCACATGCAGGCGCTCACGGCGGTCAACCCGTCCTCCACGCTCATCCCGATCACGCGGCTGAGCGGCGTGACGACGGTACTCACGGTCCCGGACGGCGGGCTGATGCCGGGCACGGCGGCGCTCATCAGCCTGCAGGGCTACACGCCGGAGCAGATGGACGCCGGCTTCCGGGGCGTCGTCGTTGAGTTCCCGTCGTCGGCGCGGCGGGGCCGGCGGGACCGGCGCGAGGCCGAGGAGATCGAGAAGCAGGCCAAGGAGGCCGTCGAGAAGCTCGACGAGACGTGGGCGCAGGCCGTTCTCTTCGCCCGGATAGACTCGGCGTATCAGGTCGCGCCCGAGCCCCCGGATCGGCGTCCGGGGCAGGCGCGGCCGACGCGGGAATACGTCCCCGAGATGCAGGCACTCGCCGCTGTGGTGCGCCGCGAGGTGCCGCTCCTCATCGAGGTCAACGCGGCCAAGGACATCACCAAGGCGATTGCCTGGGTCGAGGCGAAAAGGGTCCGGGCCATCCTCACCGGCGTCGCCGAGGGCTGGCGCGTGGCCGACGAGATCGCGGCGGCCGGCCTGCCGGTCATCGCCGGCCCGGTGCTCGCGCTCCCGACGCGCGAGTCCGACCGCTACGACCGCGCCTACGCCAACCCCGGCCTGCTGCGCGCGGCCGGCGTCGAGGTCGCCCTCCGGACGACCGAGGTCGAGAACGTCCGCAACCTCCCCTACCACGCCGCCTTCGCCGCCGCCTACGGAGCGCCCGTCGGGTTCGGCCGCGCCGCCGCGCTCGAAGCCGTCACCATCGCGGCGGCCCGCATCTTCGGCGTCGCCGACCGCCTCGGCTCGGTCGAGGCCGGCAAGGCCGCCACGCTCTTCGTCGCCGACGGCGACCCGTTCGAGACCCGGACGCAGGTGCGCCACCTGTTCATCGACGGCTACCTGATGCCGATGGCCTCGCGGCAGACGGAGCTCTACGACGAGTACCTGCACCGCACGCCGGGGCTGGCGAAATAGCGTCGGGTCCTAGCCCGGCTCGCGTCCCTCGGGAGGCTCAGTAGAGAAACCCAAGGCCGACGTTGACGAAGGTGCCCGCTTCCGATACCCCGACGGTGCCGCTGGCGAGCACGAGGTCGAACAGGCTCAGCCAGAGGCCGCCGCCGACGCCCTGGTGCCACGCCGAGGAGGCCTCGCCGTCAGCCCAGACGCGGCCGTTGTCGAGGAAGGCGAGCACGCCGAAGGAGCCGGCGGCGGCGTAGGTGCGGAGCTGCCCCAGCCCGAGGCGGACCTCGGCGTTCTGGTAGAGCGCGCTGCGGCCAGCGAACCGGGTGCTCCGGTAGCCGCGCAGGTTCCGCGTGCCGCCGAGCGTGGCGGCCCGGTAGAACGGGAAGTCGCCCGCGACGTGCTCGGCCCCGACCCGGAGCGCGAGCGTCACCTGGGGCCGCAGCGACGGCGAGAGGTAGGCTGTTAGCGCGGACGAAAGGGTCCCGAACGTGTCGCCGGTGTTCAGGACGCCGGTGCGGAGGCCGGCGCGGTTCTCCCACCTGAAACCCTGGCGTGGGTTCACCGGCCGGTCGGCGTGCTCGAATGCCAGGAGGCCGTCGCCGCCGGCGAAGCCCACGGCATCGAACGACGTGTCGAAGGCCGCACCGGCGGCGAGGCCGCTGCCGACGATGCGGTCGGCGTCCTCGGAGACCTGCGTCAGCTCGGCGGCGGGCGAGAGGCCGAGGCGGATGCCGCGCGTGAGGCTCAGCTCCAGCCCGGCCGAGGCAGCGGCGCGCGCGAGGCGGACCCGGTAGAAGTCGTCGTCGCGCTCGCTGGTGGTCTCGTTGCCGAGCCCGTAGAAGTTGAGGACGGTCTGCGGCGTCGCGCCCTCGGCGGCGAGCACGGCGTCGAACGGCCCGAAGCGCTCGGTCCACCGGCTGCCGTAGGACCCGGCGACCGAGCCGGTGGCCGTGGCGACGCGGACGGCGAGCTGATGCCGGTGTCCGAACGGCTCGCGGCGGAACTTCGGCGTGACCATCAGCGCGACCGCGCCGAGCATCACCCCCTCGGTCGCGTTGTAGCCGAAGCTCGGGAAAATCGTCTGCCGGGCATAGCCGAAGGCGTCGGGGTCGTAGCGGTTCACCTCGGGGTCGTCGGAGAGCGTCACGCGGGCGTCGCCGCGCTCGAGCGCGTTGCCGCGCGAGGTGTCGTAGAAGTGGGCGCGCGTGCCGCCGGTGCGGTCGGCGAAGGTGTCCTCGCCGGGGCCGCCGACGGCGCGGACGTACACCCCGCCGCGCCCCGCGCCCTCGATCTCGAAGCGGTCGCGCCCGCCCAGCCCGTAGAGCCGGACCTCGCGCGTCTCGTCGCCCCGGAACACGCGGTGGTAGAGCACGGTGCGGTTCTCCCCGTCCTTGCTCGTCTTGTAGACGGTCACCTCGGTCTCGTCGTCGCTGAGCCGCCGGACGAGGAACCGCTCGTGCTTGTCCGAGCCGACCACGTCGACGGTCCGGCTCAGGAGGCCGTACCAGTCGTCGGCGAAGGCGGGGAGCGCCTCGCGGCGGCTCT
>JBBSMV010000055.1:0-13112 GCA_038232975.1 Rhodothermales bacterium | reverse complement strand
TGGTAGTCATTCCCGCGAAGGCGGGAATCCAGAAGGCGTGCTGGGCGCTCTGGATTCCCGATCGGGGTCGGGAATGACGGTGCTTTTGAGGGAGGTGTCAGAAGGCTTTTGAGGGAGGTGTCAGAACTTAGCGACCCTGCTGTCCAGGGGGAGGGCTTCTTTGATCCGTTACCAAAAGTTTCTGAGGCTAAGGGTACGCACCACACACCATAGGTTTCAAACCCCCGCCTCAGAATGCCCGACTTCGACGTCCCCGTCGGCCTGCCGCGCCGCCGCCGGCCTTTTTCTACGTCGCACGGACACCATGCATGGTGTCCTTACATGCAGTGTTCCCCTGCAGCGGGGCGGTTCCCAGCCGTCCCGCAGAGCTGTATCACCCGCTGCGGCGGTAGTCGCCGCTCTGGCCGCCGGTCTTGGCGAGGAGCTGGGTGTCGGTGATGGCGATGTCGCGCGAGACCGACTTGCACATGTCGTAGACCGTGAGCGCGGCGATGGAGACGGCGGTGAGGGCCTCCATCTCGACCCCCGTCGGCCCAGTCGTCTTGACGAAGGCGCGGATGTCGACGGCGAAGGCGTCCTCGTTGAGCTCGAGGTCGAGGTCCACGCCTTCGAGGAGGACGTCGTGGCAGAGCGGGACGAGGCGGCTGGTCTGCTTGGCCCCGAGGATGCCGGCGACCTGGGCGACCGAGAGCACGTCGCCCTTGCGGATGCGGTTCTGCTCGACGAGCCGGAAGGCGTCCTCGCCGAGGAGCACGCGGCCGCGAGCCACGGCCGTGCGCGCCGAGTCCGGCTTGGCGCTGATGTCCACCATGCGGGCGCGGCCGTCGTCGTCGGTGTGGCTGAGCGTGAGGGCGTCGGCTGGTGCGGTGGGGCTGTCGGTCATCGGAGCGGGGGCTGGAGAATCGGAAGGTAAGGAGACGGAGGAATAGGGCAGGTTCTCGCGACGCCGTTTACGACACCGCCGCGTGAACGTCGCCTCGCGCGGAGGCGGGGCCGGGCGCGGAAGCTAGCCACGGGGTATCCCCCGCGTAATGCCATCGGCCGTCCACCTCTGGCTCACCGTGCGTGCGCCGCAAATGGCGGGCCGCAGCGGGCCGGCCCTCCTTCTCCTCGGCCGAACGGGCAGCCGAACGGGCTAGCCACCGATCAGGATCATCGGCCGGTTCTCGGCGCGGCGGGCGGCCTCGGCGATCTCCTCGGTGCCGTCGTGGGCCGCCTTCTTCCGCTGCACCGCGGCCCGGACGGTGGCCCGGAGGTCATCGTCGCTCGCCCCGGCGCGGAGGCGGTCGCGGAGCGAGACCTCGGCGCGGCCGAAGAGGCAGACCTTGAGCGCGCCGTCGGCGGTGAGGCGGAGGCGGTTGCAGCCCTCGCAGAACGGTGCACTCATCGAGGCGATGAAGCCGACGCGCCCGGCGTGGCCTGGCACGCGGAACGTCCGCGCCGTCTCGTGCGGCCCGTCGCCGAGGCGTGCGAGCGCGAAGCGCGCGCCGACGCGCTCGAGCATCTCGCGGTAGGGCACGAGCGTGTCGCTCGCCCAGGCGTTCCCGCCGAAGGGCATGAGCTCGATGAAGCGGACCTCGAGGGGGAGCGTCTCGGTGAGCGCGACGAAGTCCTCGAGCTCGTCGTCGTTGACCCCGCGCAGGACGACGACGTTGAGCTTGAGCCGCTCGTCGCGGTAGCCGTAGTCCAGCGCGAGGTCGAGCGCGGCGAGGACCCGGTCGAGGCCGGGCCGCCGGGCGAGGTGGGCGAAGCGCTCGGGCCGGAGCGTGTCGAGCGAGAGGTTGAGATGCGTCAGGCCGGCGCGGTGGAGGCGCTCCAGCTTGCGCGCCAGGAGGAGGCCGTTCGTCGTGAGGGCGAGCGTGCGGAGGCCCGGCAGGGCACCGAGGGCTTCGGCGATGGCCTCGGCGTCTTTGCGCACGAGCGGCTCGCCGCCGGTCAGCCTGATCTTCTCGACCCCGGCCGCGACGAAGAGGCGGGCGAGGCGGACGATCTCCGGCGTCGTCAGGAGGTGGTCGCGGGGCGTGAGCGGCACGCCGGCGGCGGGCATGCAGTAGCGGCAGCGGAGGTTGCAGCGCTCGGTGAGCGAGAGCCGGAGGTAGGTGTGGCGGCGGCCGAAGCGGTCGGTCAGTACGTCCGCGTTCTCTTTCGCTGCTGCCCCGCTCACGGCCGCAGTGCTCACTGGAAGTCCTCGACGAGGAGGATGTCGCTCTCGTTGCGGTCCATGTGGGTGTAGAGGAGCGTCCGCCCGTCGGGGGAGACGGCGAGGCTCGGCTGCTCGGGCACGTCGTCGAGCGTGGCGATGGGGCTGGACCAGCCGGCGACGAAGCTGTAGAACCGGATCGTCGGGCCGGCCGGCTCGCGGCGGATGAAGTAGATGCCGTCGTTGGTGACGGCCCAGTTGCCCCAGTCGGAGGGTTCGAGCGCGCCGAGGGCGAGGGTCTCCTCTTCGTCCTCGACGCCGTGGCGCCACAGGCCCGGCTCGCCCTTTTTGGTGTAGTAGAGGGCCTGGCCGTCGGGCGACTCGAAGGCGTTGTAGCCGCCGGCGTAGGTGACGCGGCTGGCGCGCCCGCCCTCGGCCGAGACGCGCCAGACCTCCCACTCGCCGCTGCGGTCGGAGGAGAAGTAGACCGTCGTCGAGTCGCCGCTCCAGCTCGGGGCCACGTCCGAGGCCGGGTGCTCGGTGAGGCGGCGCGGCTGCCCGCCGCCGACGTCGATGACGTAGATGTCGGCGTTGCCGTCGACGCGGGCGTCGAAGGCGAGGCGGCGGCCGTCGGGTGCCCAGCGCGGGAGCGCCACCGGCGGCCCGCCGAAGTCGGTGAGCTGGACCGGGTTCGCGCCGTCGGCGTCGACGAGCCAGACCTCGGGGCTGCCGGAGCGGTCGGAGGCGAAGGCGATCTGCTGGCCGCTCGGCGAGAACTGCGGGTTGGACTCCCAGCGCGTCGAGTGGATGAGCGGGAGGCCGCCGAAGCGCCCCTGCCGGAGGGCCCAGATGTTGGCGTCGGAGGAGCGCTGCTCGTAGGTCAGCCGCCGCCCGCGCCGCGCCACCGAGGGCTGGCGGACGTCCTCGCCCGCGCCGGCCGTGGCGATGCGCTCCGGCGTGCCGCCGCCGGCGGCGATGCGCCACAGCCCGGCCCCCTCGGCCCGGTTCGAGGCGAAGACGATGCTCTGCCCGTCCGGGGTCCAGTCCAGCCCGGCGATCTCTCGGTCGCCGGTGGTCAGGCGCTCAGGCTCGCCGCCACGCGTCGGGACGACGAAGAGGTCCTCGTCGCTCTCGCCGGCGCGGCGGACGAAGGCGAGGCGCTCGCCGTTGGGCGAGAAGGCCGGCTCGGCGTCGCCCCACTGCGTCGCCGACGGCTCGGTCAGGCGGCGCATCTCGAGGGTCTCGACCGAGAGCAGGAAGAGGCTGAACGCGCCGGTGGCCTCGGCCTGCGCCGAGAGCGCCAGCGTCGTGCCGTCGGGCGACCAGACGAGGCTCGACACCTCGCGGTCCTCGAACTGCGCCACCACGCGCTCGCCCCCGCCGAGCGCCGGGACGATGGCGACCTCGCGCCTGCCCTCCTCGGTGGTGCGGACGAAGGCGATGTTGCGGCCGTCGGGGCTCCACGTCGGGCTGTGCTCGCGCGCCGCGTCGTCGGTGAGCTGGAGCGGCGTCTCGGCCCCGGCCTGCTTGACGTACACGTTGACGTTGCCGTCGGCGTCTTCCCAGGTGAAGGCCACCCGCTCGCCGTCGGGCGAGAGCTCGGGGTCGGCCTCCTGGCCGGGGAAGCTGGTGAAGGGCACCGTCTTGAGCGGCCCGTCGTCGGTGCCGTCGAACAGGAGCAGGCCGGCGACGAGGGCCGCCGCGAGCACACCGATGACGCCGACGCCCCAGCGCGTGGCCTCGCGCCGCGCCAGGCGGCCCGAGCGGGCCAGGCGCACCGGACGGGCCACGACCGGGAACGAGGCCCCGTCGGAGCCAGGCCCGACCTCTCCGATCAGCACGACCTCTTGAGCCGACGCCTCCTCGACCACAGCCTCGGCAGGCACGGCTTCGGTGAGTATCTCGCCGAGGACGACCACCTCGTCCGGCTCCTCGACCGGCTCGGGTTCTTCGGGGACCTCGGCGGCGGCCTGTGGAACGGGGGACGCTGCATCGGGGGCGGAGACCGGCGCGAGGAGGCGGTAGCCCGACTTGCGGATCGTCTCGATGTAGCTAGGGCGGCGCGGGTCGTCGCCGAAGACCTTGCGGAGCTCCGAGATGCAGCGCGCCAGGACGTCGTCCGAGACGATGGTGCCGGCCCAGACGCGCTCCATGAACTCCTCCTTCGTCACCGTCCGGCCGGGGTGCGCCGCGAGGCACTCGAGCACATCCATGACCTTAGGCTCGAGCCGCACGGTGCCTTCCGGCCCGCGCAGCCGGTTCCCTCTCGGGGCGACCAGCCAGTCGCCCACGCGGAAGTCGCCCGATGTCAGCGCACGCGGCGCGGTCTGCTCACCCATTCCGTCCTTTGCCCACCCGTCTTGCCGAGGCTCCGGCGTCTTGCTGCCCTCAAGTCGTAGCTCCTCGCCGGAGCTCTTCTTCTCGAACGCCTGCTTTTCTCGAACAGGGAGAAGCCGGAGCCTGTTCCTCCGGTTTTCCATTAACGCGTCCTCTAAGGAACGACCGAACCCATTGCCTTGCGCGGGCACGCCCCCAGCCTTCCCCCGATCTCGACATTTCCCGACTCTGCTCTCCACCGAGGCGATGCATCGCTCCCAGGGAAGATAAATGCCTGATGGCCGTTTCCACGCCGTTTGGGACGGATTCATCAGGTAATGCTCAGGCTATGCCCATGGAGATCGCCGCCGGCCAGGACTAAAATGGGGTCGTTCGGCAGCAGGAGCACGCCTCCTCCTCAGCCGACGGGTGGCACCGGCCAGCCCACCACCGGCCGGTGCTCTCCACCTCTCTCACAGCTACCACCACTAGTCTCACAGCTACCACCACTAGCTATGAAGACCCGCGCTCTCTCACTCCTCCTGCTCCTGCTGCCGGCCGCCTCTGCGAGCCTCGCGCAGGAGACTGCCCAGCCCATACCCGAGACTTCGAACGTTGGTGAGGAGGGCACCGACCTCCTCACCACGCTCGAAGCGCTCGGCACTTTCAACGTCCTCGTCGAGGCCCTGCGCGACACCGGCCTCGACGCGGCCCTCACCACCGACGAAGCCTTCACCCTCTTCGCCCCCACCGACGAAGCCTTTCAGGCCCTCCCGGCCGGGACGCTCGACGGCCTCACGGCCGAGCAGCTCACCGGCATCCTGCGCCGCCACCTCCTCGTCGGCACCGTCTCCTCCGAGGACGCCTCGGCGCTCGGCGCGGTGGCGACGGTCGAGGGCAGTGACCTCGCCGTCGTCGCCACCGGCGACGGGCTGCGGGTCGGCAACGCCTTCGTCACGGAGGCCGACGTGCAGGCGTCCAACGGGGTCATCCACGTCGTCAACGCGGTCCTGCTGCCGGACGCGGAGCCGATGGACGACGCAAAAGAGAACCGGATGAACCAAGAGGACCTGATGAAAGAGGACGGCCGGGGCGACCTCGAACCCTCCGAAGCCAAAACTGACGACCAGCGCTGAGCCGGCGCGGAACGCCCCGTCCGCGCGTCACGCGCCCTGAGCCCCCGCGTGGACAACACCACCACCGCGGATCACCTCTGGCCTTCCGACGCCCCGCTCGGTCTGCTCGTCACCAGCCCCCTCGCGCCCGCGAAGCCCTGTAAGGCTTCCAGCGCGAGGGGGCTGTCTTTTCGGTAGACGGTGAGACGGCGGTGCCCGTCCTCGGGCGAGGCATGCCTCGCCCCTACGGGGAGGCGGCCAACGCCCTCCCCCTCTGATCACAGGTCGCCGAAGACGGCGACGCCGCCGAGATAGGTCGCCACGACCTCGGTCTCCAGAATCTCCGGCGGCGGCACGGTCATGATGTCGCGGGAGAGGACGACGAAGTCGGCGCGCTTGCCCGCCTCCAGCGAGCCGACCTCGTCCTCCATGAAGGCGGCGTAGGCGGCGTCGAGCGTGAAGCCGCGCAGGGCCTCGGCGCGGGTGAGGCGCTGCGCCGGGTACCAGCCGCCTTCGGGCCGGCCCTCGGCGTCCTGCCGGGTGACGGCGGCGTAGAACCCGAGCAGCGGGCTGACGGCCTCGACGGGGAAGTCCGAGCCGAGCGCGAGGCGCGCCCCGCCGTCGAGGAGCGAGCGCCACGCATAGGCCCCCTCGATCCGCTCGGGGCCGACGCGGGCCTCGGCCCACGGCATGTCACTCGTCGCGTGGGTCGGCTGCACCGAGGCGATCACGCCGAGCGCGCCGAAGCGCGGGAGGTCCTCGGGCGCGACGATCTGCGCGTGCTCGATCCGGTGGCGGCCCGGCCCGCCGCCCGTGGCCCGGACCGCCTCGGCGTAGGTGTCGAGCGCGATGCGGTTCGCCCGGTCGCCGATGGCGTGGGTGCCGATCTGGAGACCGCACCGCATCGCGCGCTCGACGATCTCGCCGAAGGCGTCCGGCGGCGTGAGGAGGAGGCCCGTGTTGCCCCCTTCGTCGCTGTAGGGTTCGAGGAGCGCCGCGCCCCGGCTGCCGAGCGCGCCGTCGAGGTAGAGCTTGACGGCACGGACGGTGAGGCGGTCGCCGTAGCCGAGGAGCGGGCCGGTCGCGCAGAAGTAGTCCAGCGTCTCGCCCGGCCCGCCAATCAGCCCGTAGAGCCGGAGCGGGAACTGCCCGGCGTCAATCATCGCCCGGTAGAGCGCGACTGTGGCGAGGTCGAGGCCGGCCTCGTGGACGCCGGTGAGGCCGTAGCGCACGGTCTCCTGGAGCGCCCGCTCCAGCCGGAGCTGAAGCTCCACGTCGCCGGCCTGTGGCACGAACGCCTCGACGAGCGCCGTGGCGTTATCCACGAACACCCCGGCCGGCCGGCCCTCGGCGTCGCGGAGAATCGTCCCGCCGTCGGGGTCGGGCGGGGCGAGCTGGTCCGGGTCGAGGCCGGCGGCCCGGAGCGCGGCGGTGTTGGCCCAGGCGGCGTGGCCGTCAATGCGCGTGATCCACACCGGCCGGTCGGGGAAGGCCGCGTCGAGGTCGGCGGCTGTCGGGAAGTCGGGTGAGGGCCAGTCGTTCTGGTCCCAGCCTCGGCCGGTGACCCACGCGCTGTCCGGGAGCGCGAGGGCAAAGCGCCGGAGCCGCTCGACGACCTCCGCCTTCGAGCCGGTCCCGACGAGGTCCGCCTGGAGCAGCGACGCGCCGAGGTTCATCAGGTGCGCGTGCGCGTCGATGAGGCCGGGGACGACCGTGCGCCCGCCGGCATCGAGCCGCCGCGCCTCGGGATAGGCCGCCAGCACCTCGGCCTCGGTGCCTACGGCGAGGATCACCCCATTCTCGAACGCGAGCGCCTCGGCCGTAGGCTGCGCCGGGCTGACGGTGTAGATCTGCGCGTTGTGGAGGACGACGGGCTGCGCGGCGGCCGGTGGGACGGCGAGCAGGAGGGCGAGGCAGAGGAGCCGGAGCATGACAGGGAGGCGAGGAGGCGGGAGAGCGAAGATAGCGTCGGGTTGGGGGCAAGGAGGTGGATGTAGGGGCAGGGCGCGCCTCGCCCGTGGTCGGGGTAGCACGGGCAGGCGGACGCGCCGCGCCGTATCCCCCTCTGCCTTTGCAGCACGTTTCGGTAGCCCGACCTTAGGTTCACGTCCCGCGCTCTGCGTTTTGCCCTTGCGCGTGTCTCCGAAAACCCGCACCTTCCCCCACGCCTATTCCCGCCCCGCCCGCTGACCCTGTCTTCTGGACGCCGTTCACGACGCCGCTCGGGACTGCCTACGCCGCCTCGACGCGCACGGGGCTGTGCCGGCTCGCGCTCCCCGACGAGACCGAGGCCCACTTCACCGGCTGGCTCCACGACCACTTCGCGCCGGAGCACATCCGCCCCCACCCCGAACCCAACCTCGACGTGATCGAGCAGCTCGGTGCCTACTGGAGCGGCGGGCGGACGCGCTTCGAGGTCCGGCTGGACCTGCGCGGCACCGCGTTCCAGCGCGCCGTGTGGGACCGGCTGCTCCGCGTCCCGTTCGGGCGGACCGTGACGTACAGCGAGCTGGCTGAGGCCGCCGGCACGCCGCAGGGCTACCAGGCGGCGGGCGCGGCCGTCGGGCAGAACCCGGTCCGGGTCGTCGTCCCCTGCCACCGCGTCCTCGGGGCCGACGGCTCCCTGACGGGCTTCGCCTCGGGCGTCCGCTCGAAACAGTGGCTGCTCCGGCACGAGGGCGCGCTGCTGCTGTGATGCGTGATGCGTGATGCGTGATGCGTGAAATTACCCTCCGGCCGTTCCGCCTGAACGTCCCTCCATTCTCTCCACTCCCTCCCTTCCCTCTTCTCCCCGATGCGATGAACCGGCTCTCTATCCTGCTCGTGCTCCTCCTGGCCGGGTGCAGCGGGCCGAGGCCGGGACCGCCGCCGCCCGCGCCCGCCGAGGCCGGCCTCGACACGCGCTACGAGCGGGCCTTCGCCGCGCTCCGGGTGCACCCCGCCGTGCAACGCTTCGCCGCCGAGCACCTCGCCCCCGCCGAGCCGCTGACCATCGAGGTCTCCGCCGAGCAGGTCCCGCTCGACTACGCGCTGCTCGCGCCGGACGTGCGGCGGCAGGACTACCCGGGCTCGGGCGTGGCGCGCCTCGCGGCCGTGCGGGACTCCCTCGCCGCGCTCGCCGCCGCCGACCGATTCGCGCTGGCCTCGGACGAGGCGCTACCCCTCCTCTCGATGCGCCAGCAGCGACCGCTCCTGCTGTTCTTCGGCCGGATGCACGAGGGGCGGCTCGCGGCGCACCTCTACCCGAACCCCTACCGCCGTCGCACCTACGCAGCCGTCCGGGACGGGGCACCCGGCCTCGCTCTGCTCGTGGTGTTCGAGGGCGGGGAGGTGACGCGGGTGTATGCCGAAGAGATCGAGGAGGGCCAATGAGAGCGAGCTACCCGCTCAGCGACGAGGGCACCGGCCGAGTCCAGCCGGTGCCCTCGTCGGGTGCGAACCTCTGGGCTTACTTCAGCAGCGTCAGGCGCTGTGTCTGGGTGACGTCGCCCGCCTCGAACCGCACGAGGTAGACCCCGCTCGGCAGCGCCCCAGCACCGAGCCGGACCTGGTGGCGGCCGGCGTCGAGCGGCCCGTCCACGAGCCTCGCCACCTCACGCCCGAGCACGTCGAAGACGACGACCCGGACCTCCGACGGGGCCGAGAGCGAGAAGGCGATCTCCGTCGCTTCGCCGAACGGGTTCGGGTAGCCCGGCTCCACGTGGAGGGCCGCCGGCGCGCTCGCCGGCTCTTCGACCGACGTGCTCACCTGCGTCACCTTCCAGATCGTCCCCGAATCCGTCTGGTACTGGTAGGGCGGGGCCTGCGTGTAGTCGATCATCACCTTGCCGTAGTCGACGATGTAGAGCGCGCCGTCGGGGCCGAACTGCACGTCGAACGGGCGCTCGATGCCGGGCTCGCCCGGCGGCGGCTGCGCTGAGGCCGGCCCCGGCATTTGGTTCCGCACAAACGGCACGACCTCGCCCGTGGCGGGGTCCACGCGGACGACGCGGAAGCCGGCCGGACCTGAGGCCAGCGGGTTCGTCGGCGGAGCGAGGTCGCCCCACTCCGCGATGAAGGCGTGCCCGGCGAGGTCGCCCCACGAGGCGGGGGCGATGTCGATCATCGAGGGCGACGAGTTGAACGGGTGCCGGCCGAGCACGACGTCGGGCGTCGGCGGAGTGAGTCCGCTGGCGTCGTGGTCGATGAGGAAGTCGAGCGTCAGCCCTTCGAGCTCGTCCCCGATGAAGACGGGGGCCTGGAGCGAGTCCGGCGGCTCGAAGCGGTCGTCGGAGAGCGGCTCGCGGCCGGCCGAGAAGTCAGGGATGCCGTACCAGAACACGTCGTCGGTGATGCGGAGGCTCGCGTCGAGGGTGTCGAGCACGGGGCGGTCGCGGAGGTCGTACCCGTTCTCGGCCCCGTACATGTTGCCGGCCTCGTCCCACGCCAGCCCGATGAGGTTGCGGAAGCCCCACGCCACCGTCTCGATGGTGTTCGCCGCGTCATCGAGGTCGAAGGCGAGGATGGAGCCGCCGCACTTCTCGACGCCGGGGATCACCTGCCCCGGCTCGGTCGCCGTCCCGAAGGGGACGTAGGCCCCGGTGAGGACGGAGTCGCCCAGGGCCGGCGTGCGGAAGTCGGGGTACTGGATGTTCCGGCCGGTCAGGACGATGTCCTCACACGGCGTCGTCTTCATGCCGGGGCTGAGCGCGACGTAGGGCGCGACCGTCGGGCCGATGACGCCGGCGTTCCCTGCCGGCCCGACGGCGACGTACATGCGGCCGTCCGGCCCGAGGCGGATGTCGTTGATCTGGTGCTCGGCCTGGCTGTCGATGATGCCGCTGAAGAGGAGCGTGGCCTCGCCGTCCATCGAGACGCGCGAGACGGCCCCGGTGAGGTCGTCGGCGCGGTGGGTGATGTAGAACGCGCCCTCGTGCCAGAGCAGCCCGACGAGCGCGGGGCTCACGACGTCCGAGAGGTCGGCCACGACGGTCGTCGTGCCGTCGTCCTCGACGCGGAGGATCTCGATCGGGGCGAGCTGCTCGGGGAAGAGGCCGCCCCCGGCGGTACCGACGTAGAGCTGCCCGTCGTCGTCCCAGGTGAGCGAGGAGGGGAGGTGGAGACTGTCAGCGACTTTCTCGATCGTGAACCCATCGGGCAGCTTGATCTTGGGAAAGTCCGGGTTCTGGGCTTGCGAGGGGGGAGCCGGGGCGAGCGCGAACAGCAGCGCCACGGCGAGGGGAATAGCGGTGCGCATAGCGACCTCCGTCGTGGAGTGGATAGAGAGGCAGGCCGGGGAGCGCGAGAGGTGTGGGTACCGCTCCTCCGGGATGTGGTATCAGCTTCGTGCCCAAGCGATGGAGAGCTGACTCGGCCCAGAGCAGAAGCGCATACCTAGCCGCTTCGGGGGTGTTCCCAAGTCCGTGCTTTCCATGCTTTCCCCTAGCCTGCCCTGGGCAGATCATCGGTGAGAGGAGGGGGGCTTCCTCCTCCCCTTGCCGAGGCGTCCCCCCTCTTCTCCACCCACAGCGTCACCGGGCCGTCGTTCACGAGACGCACCGCCATATGCGCGCCGAAGACGCCGGTCGGCACCGGGCGGCCGAGCAGCCGGCCTAGCTCCGCCACGAAGGCTTCGTAGAGCGCCTCGGCCTGCTCCGGCGGCGCGGAGGCGACGAACGACGGGCGGTTGCCCTTGCGCGCGTCGCCGTAGAGCGTGAACTGCGAGACGACGAGCGCCTCGCCCCCGGCCTCGAGCAGCGACTGATTCATCCGCCCCTCGGCGTCCGGGAAGATGCGGAGGTTCGCCGTCTTCTTCGCCACCCACGCGGCCTCGGCCTCGGTGTCGTCCCGGTGCACGCCGAGCAGCACGAGCAGCCCCGGCCCGATCTCGCCGGTCACGGCTCCGTCCACGGCGACGGCGGCTTCGCTGACGCGCTGCACCAGGGCGACCACGTGAGGAGGGGAAGAGCGGAAGGTGGGAAGAGCGGAAGAAAGGCACAGTGCTGAGCCTACACTGCTACTGTGGCTCGGAGAGGCGGCGGTGGAGATACTCCGCGAACGTCCGCAGCGCCTCGCCCCGGTGGCTGATCCGGTTTTTCGCCTCGGCCGGCATCTCGGCGAAGGTGCGGGCGTCGCCCTCCGGCTGGAACAGGGCGTCGTAGCCGAAGCCGCCCTCGCCCCGCTCCGACTCGGTGATCGTGCCGGGGCAGACGCCCTCGAAGAAGGCGACCTCGCCCCCTTCGGCGAAGGCGAGGACGGTGCGGAACCGGGCGCGCCGGTCGGTAGGCAGAGCCTGTCCTGAGCCTGCCGAAGGGGCGAGGTCGCGGAGGAGGCGGGCGCGGTTGGCCTCAGGGTCGGCCTCGGGACCGGCGAAGCGGGCGGAGCGGACGCCGGGCGCGCCGCCGAGCGCGTCCACCTCGAGGCCGGTGTCGTCGGCGAGGGCGGGCAGGCCGGCGAAGGCGTGGAGCGCGAGGGCCTTCTTTCGCGCGTTGCCCTCCAGCGTCGGCGCGTCCTCCTCGACCTCCGGCGTGCCCGCGATCTCGGCCGCGCTGACGAGCTCGACGGGGAGGTCAGCGAGGAGCGCGCGAAGCTCGGCGGCTTTGCCGGGGTTGCGGGTGGCGAGGACGATGCGCATGCTGGAGTGCAGAGGGCCGCGTGAGGGCTCTGTCGGTTGTGACAACACGAGTGATCTGAAGATAGAGGAGGAGTGATAGAGGGTAGCGGAAGGTTGGGTGTTGCCAGCGAATCCCCTCAGGCTCCTTCCACCGACGCCGGAGCCGAGTCCCACGCCAGGACCGCAACCCTCGCCCGCAGCACCACGAACGTGATGTCGTCGTCCGGCGCGTGACCCTCCCCCCACGCCCGCACCTCCTCCTCGAAGCACACGACGACCTCCCCCGCCGACGCCCCCCCCACCTCCGCCAGCACCGAGGCGGCGCGCCCATACCCCAACATCTCACCGCCCGCGTTGAACAGCTCCGGGAAACAGTCGGACATCAGCACCACCGTGTCATCCGCCGCCAGATGCACCCGCTGCGTCCGGTACGGGAAACAGAGCGCGCTCCCGAGCGGCAGCCCCTTGAGCGCGACCGTCTCTACGGCTCCCGTGGCGGCCCGGTAGATGAGGGCCGGCGGCATCCCCGCCCCGGCCAGCTCCAGCACGTCGTCGCGGAGCCGCACGAGTGCCAGGGCCATGAAGAGCTTCGGCATCCCCATCCGCCGCAGCGAGCGCGAGGCCAGGTGCAGGATGGCGGCCAGGTCGTCCTCGCGGGCCAGGAGCAGGAAGAGGCTCTTGGCGGCGGTCACCATGGTGCCGGCGCGCAGGCCGTGGCCGGTCGCGTCGCCGATGGCGAGCGTGAGCGTGCCGTCGTCGTCTAGGTCGACGTCGTAGTAGTCGCCGCCGACCTCCGTCGCGGTCTGCATCGAGGCGGCCAGCTCGCAGCAGGGGTGGTCGGGCAGGGCCGACGGCAGCATCGAGAGCTGCACGGCGCGGGCCTGTTCGAGCTCCTGGGTCTGGCGCTGGTTCTCGGCCTGGAGGTACTGCGCGGTGGCCTCGGCAGTCT
>JBBSMV010000054.1:0-13130 GCA_038232975.1 Rhodothermales bacterium | reverse complement strand
GAACGTGCCGCGCGGGGCGTTCGCCACGAAGAGGCGGTTGGCGCGGCGGAGGACCTCGGCCGGGCTGTCGGTCTCGCGCGCGAGGGTCTGGAGGAAGCCCTTAGCCAGGGTCATGAAGAACGCCGCCTGGATGCCCTTCCCGCTCACGTCGCCGATCACGAGGGCGAGGCGGCCATCGCCGAGCGGGATCACGTCGTAGTAGTCCCCGCCGACCTCCTCGGCGGCGAGGCAGCGGGCGGCGAGGTCGAGGCCGGGCACCTCGGGCATCCGCGCCGGGAGGAACGAGCGCTGGACCTCGCGGGCGATCTCGAGCTCGCGCTGGAGCCGGCCCCGCTCGCGCTGCTCGGCGACGTAGTCCGGCTCGTAGTGCGGCAGCGCCTCCCCGTCGCGCGCGCTCCGCACCCCGACGAGGCCGAGCGCGACGACGCCTCCCGCGAACGCGAACCCAAATAGGGCGTCCGCGAAGGCGGGCGAAGCCGCGACGAGCCAGCCCTCGGCCGTGCCCCACAGCACCCCCGCCACGAGGACCGCTACGAGGACCGTGAGCGCGTCGTAGCGGACATAGGCCGAGGCGAGCACCACGCCGAGCACGACGGGGAAGCCCCACGTCAGCCACCACGGCCCGACCGGCAGGTCGAGCGCCCCGAAGCCGAGCACGCCGAGCGCGAGCGCGAGGCCGGGCACCACGGCCCCGGCCCGCCAGCGCCGCAGCAGCGACCCGAGGCCGACGTACACGGCCAGCACGAGCAGCAGCGTGTACCACACCGACGACGCCAGGACCGACCCGAAGACCGAGTACGACGCCTCCGCGATAAGGAGCGCCGTGTCGGGCACGAGAGACCCCGACGGCACGAGCACCAGCGCGAGCACCTCTGCGCCGAGCAGCACCCCGCCGACGGCCGCCCCGCGCACGAACGTCCGGCCCACGGGCTGATTCACGAACGCCCCCTGCCGCACCAGGCTCAGCGTCTCGATCTGCTCTGGCCACACCGCCCGCGCCAGCGCGTCCGACGACGCCGACACCACGAAGACGAGCAGCCCGAATCCGGCCCCACTGAAGAGCATCCCGAACGCGATAAACGCCAGGAGTGCCCATCCCATCCCCATCTCCCCCGCCCACATCGGGACCATCAGGAGCGACGAGGCGGCCATCATCCCGCCTGCCAAAAACGCGTCTTTGATCGCTGCCCGCCCGTCGAGGGACCGGGTCGCCAGCCGCCGGAACATCACCACGAGAAGGACCAGCACGAGGACGGCATACCCGACCCACTGCAGCCCAGCGCGCAGCCCGTCGCCGGACTCGAATCCGATCTTGATGGTATCCTCGGCCTCCTCCTCCCTCATCGGCCCGTCCTTGTTGAAGGTGGCTTCCACCCGCTCTTTCTGGTTGAAGAGGACGTCGAGGCCGAGCAGCGCGCCGGCAGCGGTCACGTCCACCTCCGCCACTACACGCTGGCCCGCCACGCGCTCCGTCGTCTCGAAGCGGACGCGGGCGGCGGAGCGGCCCCGCTCCGGGAGCGCCTCGACCGAGGCGACGGCGAGCGGGAGCGCCGCGAGCGCCGTCGTGCCGAGGTGCTCGCGGGCAATGGCGGCGGCGGCGGCTTCGCCGAGGCCCTGCGGCCGGCCCGTGATGGCCGCCGCGTGCAGGCGCTCCCGGTCGGCCTCGAACAGGCGCAGCGAATCGGCGAGCCGGGACGCGCTGGAGAGGTCGAAGTAGAGGAGCGAGCCGAGGGCCGAGTCCGGCGAGGCCGTCAGTATCTCGCCCATCGCCGGCTCGGCGTCGAAGAGGGCGCGGAGCACGTCGCGGTCCACGCCGCCGCGCGGGACGACGGACTCGGCGTTGCGAAGCCGCCACACGGCCCCGTCCTGCGTCAGGTCCACCTCGAAGACGCGGCGGTTCGAGGTGCTGCCCCCCGGCCCGAAGGGGTTCTGCTCCTCGTCGCGCTGCCAGCGCACGTTCCAGTAGTAGGCCGGCAGCTCTTCGCCGCCCCCCGCCTTGAGCATCCGAATCGCCTGCGACCGGCCGAGGGAGGTTTGCAGCGAGTCGAGCAGCCGGGGTGTCCGCGTCAGCCGCGCCAGCGGGACGAGGCCGCCGGTGTCGTAGCCCTGCCGCGCCAGAAACGCCTGCGCCTCCTCGACCGCCGCCTCGCGCCCGAGGGCATACGTCGCCGCGCTGTCCGGGTGCTGGCTCGGCAGCAGCCACACGAAGAGGGCGAGCCCGAGCGCGCCCAGCCCGAAGAGGCCGGCGTCTGCGAGATCGAAGCGGGAAGGCGGGGTCATGCGGTGCGGGCAGCGGGACGACCGGCCTACGAAACGGGCCGCCGCAAGTTTACGGCACCAGCCGATTCCTCCCGAGAAAGCTGCGGCGAGGGGCACCCGGTTCCCCTTCCACGACGCGATTCCGCCTATCCCGCAGGGGTCTCGGCCTCCAGCGCCTCGACGACCTCGCGGACCAGGTCGTAGCCGTAGCCCCGGCGGACGAGGAAGTCGGCGAGCTTCTTCCGGCGCTTCTGCGGGTCCTCCTCCGAGGCGAGCCGGAGCCAGCGCTTGCGGCCGTGCCGGAGCGCCGCCTCGCGGAGGTCGTCCGCCTCGACGAGGTTCTCCAGCACGGCGTCAACCGTTTTGGCGGCGACGCCTCGGCGGCGGAGGTCGTTGCGGATGCGCTGCGGGCCGTGGCCGCGCCCGGCGAGCCGCCCGCGCGTGTAGGCCCGCGCGTAGTCCTCGTCGTCGAGGTAGCCCAGCTCCTGCATCCGCGCGACGGCCTCCTCGGCGACGGGCGCGGGGAAGCCCTTGCGCGTCAGCCTGCGCCGGACCTCCTCCTCGGTGCGGGCCTGGTAGGCGATGTAGTCGAGCGCGGCGGCCTTCGCCTTCAGCCGCTCCTCGTCGTCAAGAAGGTCCTGCTGCGCCTCGACCGTGAGGTGCTGCCCCTTCCGCAGCCCCGCGCGCACGGCGAGGTCGAGCGCGAGGCCGAAGGCGAACGCGCCGTCAATGAAGACCGAGACGCGCTCGGCGTCGCGCTTCTGCCGGACGAGGCGGGTGATCGCCCCCGGCCGCAGGTCGCGCGCCGGCTCCTCGCCCTGCTCTTGGTCTCGCCGGTTCTGCATCGCGGTGGCTGGATGTTTTGTCTGGAGAATACGACGGTGGACGGTGAGGCGGGGAACGGCGAGTCGCGGTGCCATTCCTCGGGCGACCACAAGGGGTCGCCCCTACGGGTTGGCGCAGTGCGCGACGGCCTCGTTAGCTTGGTCGCCTTTTTTCCATTCCCCCATTCCCTATCCTCCCACGCGCACCGTCCGCCGGTCTACCGAAATACCAACGGCGATGCCGACCCCGCCCTCGACGTTCCCGACGGGCTCGCGGCGGTCGGGGTCGGTGCGGCTGAGGGCGTAGCGGGCGTAGTCGGGGCCGCTGCGGAGGAGCGCCACCTCGAGGTCGTGCGCGGGCAGCGGCGCGTCGCGGGAGGCGACGGGGACGGCGTAGACGCCGGACCACGCGCGGAGGCCGGAGCCGAGGTCCGAGCCGGTGGCGAGGTCGGCCTCGGGCTGCACGGCGTCGGTGGCGAGGAGGAAGTCCACGACGGCCGAGGGGAAGGCGGCCGGCGGGCCGAGGCGCGTCCGCACCCAGGCCGTGTCCGCCGCCGGAGCCTGCCAGTAGAGCGTCACCGTGATCGGGTAGAGGAACCCCTCGCGCACGTCCAGCCCGAGCGAGTCGGCGAAGACGGCCTCGACCGGCACCGCCGCCGGGGCGACGCGGACGCTGTCGAGCGCGACCGGCGTGGGCATCCGGCTCACTGCGACGGCGCGCTGTCCCTGCCACGTCACTTCGATTCCGATGCGCTCCCCCTCTTCGGCCACGCGCTCGGCCTGCGGGCCGTAGCGCCCCGCCGCGCCCGGCACCGGCTCATAGGCGATCTCGTCCCTCGCAACCGTCAGCACCACAGCCGCGTCCTCGACCGCCGCCGCGCTCTCGGCCGCCTCCAGCCCTACGGTCTGCCCCACCGTCACGGTCGGCAGCGTCCGACCCGTCTCGACAAACGCCTCGACCACGAGCCGCGCCGCCTCGGGCTCGGCTACGTCACAAGCTGCGAAGGCGAGCATCCCCACCCACACCCCTAGCCTCCCAACCTCCCACACCCAGCTTCTCACCATCGCACCTTCAGGCTGCCCATCGGGAGGATCGGGAGGCCGCGCACCTCGGTGACCTGCACCACCGGGGCCGCCGGGGCAAAGCGCTGCCCGACGGTGTTGCGGCGGTTGAGGAGGTTGTAGGCCTGCACGCTCGCGTCCCACTCCAGCCCGAGCGCCCGGAAGCCGTAGCCGAGGGCGAGGTCCACGCGCGCGTAGACCGGGAGGCGGCCGTTGTTGACCTCGGGCCGGGCGAGGTAGAGCGTCGGCTCCTCGTCGAGCGGGTCGCCGACGGCGTAGCGGGCCGTGGGGACCGTGACGGGGTAGCCGCTGCGCACCGTCGCCGCGAGCGAGAGGCTCCAGCGCCGCACCGAGCCTTGCAGCAACGCCTTGACGGTGTGCGGCGCGTCGTAGCCCGCCCGGCGGTAGACCTCGCCCGGCGGGCGCACCTGCGAGCGGGCGAAGGCATAGGAGAGCCCGAGCCGCCACGGCCCGCGCTCGGCCTCGGCCGAGGCCTCGGCCCCGAACGAGCGCCCGGAGCCGGGGGCGTACTGCGCCAGCAGCGCGCCCGGCAGGATGCCCGGCCCCTCGATCCCGTCCTTGACCCGGAACTCGTCGAGCGGCAGCAGGATGTCGCCGAGGTGCCGGCCGTAGAGGTCGAGGCCGAAATGGAGCCCGCGCGCCGGGGCCGCCTCCAGCCCGAGCGCGGCCTGCCAGCCGACGGCCGGGCGCACCGCCTCACTCGCCGGAATCCACCGGCTCGAGGCCAGGTCGTAGGTGAACGAGTAGCGGTCGCGCAGGCGGTGGAGGTACTGCACCTGCCGGCTCAGGCCCGCTTTCAGGAACACCCGCTCGCGCGCCACGACGTAGCGGACGTTCAGGCGCGGGCTGAGCGAGAGGTACGGCCCCAGCCCGAACGCCTCGAGGCGGAGACCCGGCTGCACCTGCCACCGCGCGCTCGGCTGCCACGTGTCCTGGACGTAGGCTACGGCCTCGACCGCCCGCACGGCGTCGCGCTCGGCCCGCGTCTCGGTCCCTACCGCCGAGCGCAGGACGGTCTCCTCGAGCGTGCTCTTGAAGGTCCGCCCGACGAGCCGGAGACCGGCGCGAAGCTGGTGCTCGAGCGAGTAGTAGTAGTCGGCGTCGAGCGTCGCCCCGGTCTCGGCGAAGCGGACCCGGTAGTCGCTGTCCACCGACGAGGCGGCCGTCGGCTGCGCAAACGCCTGCTCGGCGGCGCGGTAGCGCGAGGTGTAGCCCGTCGCGGTGAGGAAGAGCCGGCGGCCGGCGAGGGTGCGGTAGCGCGCCGAGACGACGCGGTTGCCCCAGCCGTAGCGCAGCCGCGCCCCGAGCGGGTTGGCCGCGTCGGCCGGAGCCGGGTCGAGGAGCGAGAGGAACGGCACGTCGGCGCGGAGGTCGTCGCCGCCCTCGTAGACGCTGAGCGAGAAGCGGTGGAACGGCGACGGGCGGAGCGTGACCTTCGCGCCGAGGTCGAAGAAGTAGTACCCCAGGTCCTGCCGCGCCTCCGGCGTCCCCGCCTCGCCGCTGCTGGCAAAGGCCGCCGCGCCGGGCTGAAGCTGCGGCGAGAGGAGCAGGTCGAGATACGTCCGCCGGCCCGAGAGCATCAGCGAGGCCCCGCGCCCGAGCGGGACCTCGCCCACGGCCCGCAGCGCGACCGGGCTGAGCGCGACCGTCCCGGCGGCGTCCTCCCGGTCGCCGTCCTTCATTTCCACGTCGAGCACCGCCGAGAGGCCGCCGCCGTACTCGGCCGGGAACGAGCCTTTGTAGAGCCGGACGCTCTTGAGCGCCTCGGTCTGAAAGGTCGAGAACAGCCCGAAGGTGTGCCACGGGTGGACGATGGGCGCGCCATCAATGAGATAGCGGTTGAAGTGGGCCTCGGAGCCTCGGATCACGAGCTCGCCCCCGGCCTCGCGCCCGACACCGGGCAGCCATTCGAGCGCGCCGAAGAGGTCGCTCTCGCCGAGAAACGCCGGGATCGCGGCGGCCTGCCGGACGTCGAGCGCCTCGCTGCCGGGGACGGGCTGGAGGTCGCTTCGCTCGCCCTCGGTGCCTTCGACGACGGCCTCGCCGCCGCTCAGGATTTGCGGGCGGAGCCGGACCGTCGGCGGCAGCTCTTCGGACTCGGGGTAGACGGCCACCTCCTGCTCGGCGGCCTGGTAGCCGACGTAGGAGACCCGGATGCGGTACGAGCCGGCCGGCAGGTCGGGCAGCGCGAAGTAGCCTGCCGGGTTGGTGACCGCGCCGAGCTGAAGCCCGACCAAGAGGACGTGCGCCCCCGGCAGCACCTCGCCCGTCTCGGCGTCGGCGACGGTGCCGCGCAGGGTGCCCCGGTAGCTGATGGGCTGGAGGCCCGGCGTCGGGTAGGCGCTCACGATGACGTACTGCCCCGGCCGGAGGCGCTCGGCGCGCAGCCCGCTGCCGCGCAGCACGGTGGCGAGCGCCTGCTCGGGGTCGTCGCCGAGGTAGCGCCCGGTGACGGCCCGGCGCTCGACGAGCCGCTCGGCGTAGACGAGGTCAATTCCGGTCTGCGCCGCGAGCTGGTAGAGCACGGCGGCGAGCGGGGTCCGGTCGGCCGTGAGGCGGATCGCCTGCCCGCGCGCCGCCGGAGCCGCGAGGGCGGCCCACCCGAGGAGCAGGACGAAGGCGAGACGGCGCATGGCGCGTGGACGGAACGGGCGGCGGGGAGTTGCGAGGCCGGCCGCGCCCGGTCCTGAAGAACCGGGCTTATAGCACAAGCCCCTGCGGGGCTATTTCAGGGTGCAAACTGGCTCAGGGCGCTTTAGCGCCCTTATGCTCGTGAGTCCGGTGGTTTACCACCGGATGGCTCTCCCGCACTTTGCATACCCACTTCAACGCACCGGCCGGGCGTTTATGGCCTATCCCTACCAACCGGCCCGGCCGCGATGCCGCTACGGAGTCCGAGGCACGAGCCGGTACCCACCTGCCGTGCCGCCCTCAACCTCGGCGTCGAGCGCGACGGCCAGCGCCCGGAGCGTCTCGGCGATGGGGCGGGCCGACGAGAACGGCCCCGTCACCCGGTCCGCTGCCAGCGCCGGGTCCACGGCGATCCGCACGCCGTAGTGCGCGCTCAGGCGCTCGGCGAGGGCCTCCAGCGGGGTCGCCTGGAAGTACCACGTCCCGGTCCAGCCGAGCGCCTCGGCCACGTCGGCGCGCGTCGGCGGCTCGGGCGGCTGTGCGCCGACGACCCGGCTGCGCTGCCCCGGCTCCAGGCGGACCGACTGCGCTGGCTCCAGGCGCGTCGCCAGCCGCACCGCCCCGCTCGCCAGCGTCACCTCGGTCTCTATCTCGCTCGCACTCACGCCGAACGTCGTTCCCAGCACCGTCGTCAAGGCTGTGGCTGTCTCAACGACGAACGGCTCGCCGCCCGGAACCACCTCGAAGAGCGCCTCGCCGGTGAGCCGGACGCGGCGCGCGCCGTCGTCCTTCGCCTCGGCCCTCAGCCGCGACGACGGGGCGAGGAGCACCGTCGAGCCGTCGGCGAGGGTAACGGTCTCGGTCTCGCCCGCGGCGGTCTCGTAGGTCTCGAAGCCGGCGTCGCGCCGCAGGATGAACACCAGCACGGCGGCAAAGGCGACGGCCGCGAGCGCCACCGCCGAGCGCCACGCCCACCGCCGGGCACCGGAGGCGCGCACCGGCTCCCGGTCCCCGGCGCGAGAGCCGGCAGAAGTCTTCGGCCCGGCAGCAGGCTTCGGCTCAGCGGCCTCGTCCCACGCCGCCTCGAAGGCGTCGCGGTCGGCCCGGAGGCGGCGGACGACGTCGCCGAGGGCCGGATGCGCGGCGAGGGCAGCCTCGATGGAGGGTCGGGCCGCGATCAGCCGGGCCTCCTCCTCGGGCGCGAGCACGCCGGGATCGTCGCCGCCGAGCGCCCAGAGCACGAGCAGGTCGGCGTCGGGGAGGTCGCGCCGGAGGTCGGCCCCGAGGCGGGCGCGGAGGGCAGCCCAGAGCGCGAGCGCCTCGGCCGCGTCCGCGTCGTCGCCGAGGGCGCGGCGCAGCGCGTCCTGCTCGGCCGGGTCGAGCGCCTCGAAGAGGATCGCATCGTAGGAATTGGTCATGGGTCTCTGGTCCTTCGTCCTCAAGTAGCAAAGCACACGTGACACAGGACGAGCAGCGTCAGCACACCGCGCAGCCGCTCGAAGGCACGCTTGACCTGCATCTTCACGGCGGCCTCGGTGGTCTCCACCATCTCGGCGATGTCTTTGTAGGGATAGCCCATCTCGCGCAGCTCGATGATGCGGCGCGCCTTCGGGGTGAGCACCTCCAGGGCCCGCTCGATGTCCACGCGCAGCCCGGCCGAGGCGGTGTCCGCCGGGTCGTGCGGCGGCTGGTCCGGGTCGTAGAGGTACTCGCGCCCGCTGTAGCGGCCTCGGTAGAAGTCCTGAAGCTCGAACACGGCACCTTTCATCGCAAAGGCTTTGAGCCGTGCCGGATTCTGGAGGGCCTCCAGGCTGGTGTGGACGCGGACGAGCGTGTTCTGCACGAGGTCGTCCACGTCGGGGCGGCTGCCGATGCGGCTGAGGAAGAAGCGGCGCAGGATCGGTTCGAGGTCGGCGAGCAGCCGGGCGCGCGCGCCCTCGTCGCCTGCCTGAGCGCGCAGGACCGCCTCCGAGTCGAATGCTTGCATGAGCGAGGGTGCCCCGAGAAGGGCGTTCACGAATAGGCCGCTGCCGCCTTCTCCAAAGTCACACCGGTGACGGGGTGACGCTGCGCTGTAACGACGAGGCCGTTCTAAAACGTAAAGCGTGAAACGTAAGGGTGCCGGTAGCAAAACATTGGAGCGGGTTCCCTTACGTTTCCTTCGGTCTGCTTCGCGGTTACGCGTCACGTTTTACGCCGCGTCAGCCGACGAGGCGCGACCCGGCGAGCGCGAGGATGCCCGCGATCATGGCCGCCTTGAGGAGCGTGCTCGCCGCCCCGGCGGCGCGGGCGCGCAGGGCCTCGGGCGCGGCCAGAAGATACCACGCCGCCGCCAGCAGCAGCCCTGCCGCCGGCAGCCCGAGCGCGAAGAAGTCCGCCCCGAACCCGGCCGGCAGCGCGAGGGGGAAGAGCGCGAGCGTCGCGGCCGCCGCCGCCACCGCCGCCCAGGTCGCCGCACCCACGCCGAGCACGAGCGGGAGCGTCCGCGCCCCCCCGGCGGCGTCGCCCGCCGCGTCCTCGATGTCTTTGGCGATCTCGCGGGCGAGCGTCGCTCCGAAGGCGCAGGCCGCGCCGAGCAGCGGGGCCGCCCAGCCGACGGCCTCGCCCGAGGGCGCGACGGCGAGGCCGCCGTACCAGACCGCCAGCCCGAGCACGAGCGCCACGGCGAGGTTGCCCGCCAGCGGCGTCCGCTTCAGCCACGCGCTGTAGCCCCAGAGCAGCGCCCCCGAGAAGACCGCGAGGCCGAGGTGCGCCCACGACAGCAGCGCGCTCAGCCCGATTCCCAGCGCCGAGCACGCCGCCCACACCGTCCGCGCCGCCGCCGCCGACACCGCGCCCGACGGCAGCGGCCGTCCCGGCCGGTTCACCCGGTCTACCTCCAGGTCGAACACGTCGTTGAGCGCGTTGGCCCCGGCTCCGACGAGCGCCGCGCTGAGCATCGCCAGCCCGAGCCGACCGGCGTTTCCTTCGGCCGCCACATCGGCCCCCGCCGTCAGGAGGCCGCCGAGGGCGACGCCCGCGAAGAACATCACCACGTTGAGCGGGCGCACGAGCCGGACGAGGCCGCCGAGCCGAGCCTTCCACGACGCGGAAGCCGGACGCACAGCCTCCACGCTACGGCTCCTGCCGGACGAGCCGGAGCGTGAGCGTACCGCGCACCTCCGTCAGCCCGGCATCGCCATACTCTTCGGGGTCGAACGCTTCGAGGTTGACCGTTTTCGTGACGACCCGGGAAAGCTCCGTCTCGCTTTCGCGCACCAGGGTGATCTCCGCGTCGAGCAGCAGCCTCGAAAGTGACGGGCGATCCTCTTCCCTGACCGTCAAGACCACCTCGTCCTGGGTCACGGTGAAGTCACCGCTGATGAGGTCGGGAAGCTCGTCGGTGAACTGGTACTGAAGCTGGAATTGACCACCGCGCTGCCTATTGAACAGCTCCAGCGTGGCCCCCGGTTCGAGGCGGTCCAGCACGTCGGCGTCGGCGATAGCGGCCGCGTTCGGGTTGAAGCTGAACTCGGTGATGTCGTAGAGGCCCGCCACGTCGGCCGGCGAGGCGGGCGGAACCGGGTCATTGGTGTCGCACCCGGCGACGAGCAGGCAGAGGAGCAGAGCGGCAGGAAGGCGGAAACGCATCGGGAGAGGCAGGCGGGTTAGACGAAAGGCGGGAGTATACGGCAGAGCGGCATCGCCCCGAAATCGAAAAGTCGGCGATCACGCCTCCGCCTCATTGCTCTCCAGCCCCATCAGGTAGTCCTCGACGCTGCCGATCACGACGCGGGTCTCGTCGTCCACCTTCTTCGACGTCAGGTCGCCCTGCCGGAGGAGCTTCTGGACCTGGCTGCGGTCGATCATCTTGAGGATGCGCCGGGCCTCGGTCCGGCTCACGGTGTCGGCGCGGTACTCCTCGGCGAAGCCCCGCAGGAACGCCAGCGAGCGCGGCGCGATGTGGATGAGCCGGGTCTCCTCGTTGTCGTCCGAGATGCCCCACGCCAGCTCGGCGTCGATCAGGCCGCGGTCCGACCAGCGGACGAGGGTCTGCTTCGAGATGCGGGTGTCCTCGGAGAGCTTGTCGAGGTCGAGTTCCTGGGCGTCGGCGTCGAGCGTAGAAGGGCCTGTCATGCGAGCTCCTCAGGGGTCAGGGTGGGCTTCAAGTATCCGGCTTTGTTGCGAAGCCGTTACACGAGGAGCGGCCCGAAAAGATCCACTTTGCGCGTACCTAGCGGGGTGTGGATACAATCAGTTGCCCCGTGCCACTCCGCATTCGGAGCGCCCTAGCGTATGTTTCAGCGAGGAGTATGGGTGTGCGGGCGTGTGGGGAAGGTCGAGGTCCCGCTACGAGGACCCCCTCCCAACCCTCCATCCTCCCACACCCCCACACCTGAGTGCAAAGCACTCTAGATGCCCCAGCGCACCGGCTCGCCGCGCACGTCTACGTGGATGAACGGGCCTCGGTGCGGGGCCGGGCCGTACAGCCCGAGGCCGCCCTCCAGGCCCTCGTACCAGCGCTCGTGGTCCGCGCCCTCGACGGTGTCGTAGAGCAGCCGGGCGTCCTGCACGTCCACGCGCCCGTCCCCGTCGAGGTCGTCCATGTAGGTGTCGGCGTCGCGGTCCACGAAGAGGTCAGCCGAGATGCCGTAGAGGTGGGCGCTGTAGGTCGTCGTGTTGCCGATCGAGCGGTTGTAGACCGGGGTTCGGTAGCCGCTCATGACGTGGAAGCCGGAGACGGGCACGCCGTCGGCCGCGATGCCGGCGGCGTTGACCTCGGAGAGCAGCCCTTCGAGCTTGCGGAGCAGGCGCGGCTCGAGCAGGAGGTACTTCGGGTAAGCGCTCGCCTGCTTGCAGACGAACTGCCCCAGCGTGAAGTGCGGGCTGACGGGCACGCCGAGCAGCTCGGGCGTGACCTCGATGAACCCGCGCGGCCGGGTGTAGGCGGGGTTGCCCCGGTACGGCTCGGTCGGGTAGCTGCCGATCCGGTAACCGTTCAGGCTCTCGCCCTGCATCCGCTCGTAGGGGACGAGCACGAAGGCGTGGACCGTCAGCCCGCCCTCCGGCCCCTCGACCCGGAGCGGAACGACGCCCGCCGAGTCGGGGGCCGTCCACGCCCAGCGGCCCGCGCCGGCCTCACTCAGCGTTCCCGCCCCGGCCGCCGCCCGGAACAGCCCCGGCCCGGCGGTGCCTACGTCCGGCGCTACGGCCTCTACGGCGACGGTCTCGCCCGGCAGCACCGCCGTCATCATCACCCGGTAGGGCAGCAGCTCGCCGCCGACGGTGAGCGCGAACGGGGCCACCCCCTCCTCGAAATCTGGAGTCTCCCCGGCCGCCTGCTCCAGCACCGCCTCCACCCGGCGCTCGACGGCGAGGTCGCCCGGCGTCTCGCCCAGCTCGCGGCCGGTGAGGACGTCGCGCCCGAGGTAGATCATGAGGCCGACGCCCGCGAGGGCGAGGGCGCGACCGGCCCAGCGCACCCACAGGGGCAGACCGACGCGGGTGGTCTCCTCTCCCCTCATTCCGGCAAGAGGTCCACGAGCGCCTCCACGTCCACGTCCGGCTGCTGCACGTCGCGCTGCCGGAGCGCCGCGAGGATCGGCTCGTCGTAGCCGTAGAGGTCGTCGCGGAAGTTGAGGGTGCCGTCCTCGTCCACGAACGCCGTGAGGTAGAGGATGAAGACGGGGATCGGCTCGTCGAGGTACACCTTGTTGACCGGCTCGCCCTCCTGCATCCGCCGCGTGATGTCGGCCTCGCTCCAGCCCCGGTCTTGGAAGACGAAGGCCCCGAGCGCGGGCGGGTCCTCGACGCGGATGCAGCCGTGGCTGAAGGCGCGCACCCGCTCGTCGAAGAGGCTCTTGGCCGGGGTGTCGTGGAGGTAGATGGCGAAGTCGTTGGGGAATATAAATTTCACCAGGCCGAGCGCGTTCTCCGGCCCCGGCTCCTGGCGCATCCGGTAGTCGCCGCGCGCGGCGGCGCGGAGGTTGGACGCCGTGGCCGGGATCGTGTTGTCCGGGGCGACGCCGTAGGTGGGGATGATCTCGAAGTCGTTGGCGGCGATGTAGCCCGGATCGCGGAGCGCCTTCGGCACGATCTCCTCCTCGACGATGCTCGGCGGGACGTTCCAGTAGGGCCGGAACTCAGCGTAGGTCATCGAGTCGCTGAAGATGGGCGTGGCGCGGTCGTCGTACTCCTTGCCGACGATCACGCCCATGCTGAGGACCTCCTCGCCGTAGTCGTAGGCGTGGAGGCGGTACTCGGGGAGGTTGACGAAGATGTAGCGCCCGCCGAGGTCTTTAGGCAGCCACTGCCAGCGGACGAGGTTGGCGCGGATCTGCCGGAGGCGGTCCT
>JBBSMV010000053.1:0-13213 GCA_038232975.1 Rhodothermales bacterium | reverse complement strand
GGGCAGGTAGAACGCGCCGCCGCCGTACTGGTAGGCGTTCGAGGCGAAGAAGACGATGTTGCCCAGCCCGATGGCCGAGCCGCTGGCGGCCAGGATGAACCCGAGCTTGGACTTCCACGCCCCGCGCGCTGCGTTAGCAGGTGCGGGGGCGACCTCCGGTGGACGGTTCGACACGTCGTTGGCGCTGCTTCGTGAAGCGGCTGCTTCGTGAGAGGGGAGCGGACGGGGCGCAAGCTACGACCGAGTGGGGAAAGAGCGAAACGGGTCTCCGCAGCTCGCGCACCCAGCGCTATCTTGTGTGCGGTTGTATTCCAGACCTAACCTTCCCCCGCTATGAGTGCGCTCGTACTGAGAATCCCCGAGGATGTGGCCGCCGCCCTCCGGCTTCCACCCGCTCAGGCTGAGCGAGAACTCCGGACGGAGCTCGCGCTCGCGCTCTACGCCCGTCAGATTCTTCCCCTCGGCAAAGCGCGTCGGCTGGCGGGTCTGACGAGGCGGGACTTCGAAGAGCTTCTCGGCGAGCGGCAGGTCCCCCGAGCCTACACCGACGACGACCTCGACGACGACCTGGCCTACGGTCTCAGCGGATCGGAGGCGTGAGCCGTGTCGGGTTCAGAAACCGGCGAGCCTTCCCGCGACGTGGTAATCAGCGACACGTCGCCGCTCGTCCACCTCGCCCGTGCCGAGCTCTTCTCTCTTCTGAAAGCATTCTATGGCCGTCTCCTCATTCCGACCGCCGTCTGGCGTGAAGCCGTAGAGGAAGGGCAGGGCCGCGTCGGGGAAGCCGACGTGAGAGAGGCCGTCGGAGATGGCTGGATCGAGGTCCGGTCGCCGACGGATGCTCCGTTTCTCCAGCTGCTCAGAGGAGAGCTCGATGATGGGGAGGCCGAAGGGATCGCCCTGGCCGCCGAAGTCGGCGCAGGCCTGATTCTGCTAGACGAGACGCAGGCCCGGCAGCGTGCTCGGTCGGTTGGGCTGCGCACCACGGGTACGCTCGGCATCCTCGTCCGAGCGCGAGAGGAAGGCCACCTCGACGCGCTCCGCCCGGTGCTCGACCGGCTCCGGCGCGAGTCGTTCTGGATCAGCGAGCGGCTGTATCGGCGGGCACTCGGAGGGGTGGGAGAAAAGCCGTAGATTTCCGCGGATCCTCCTCGGCGAATCGAAGCCACCGGGTGACTTCGCGCCGCAGCGCGTCGCTCATCGGTGCCCGACCTGCTCGGGGCGTCCGTACACGACGGCCCCTTCATTCAGGGCGTCCCGCAAGAGAGAGCCTACGATCCACCCGCGCTCCTCGATTTCTTCCGGGGTGGTCACTACCACGTCGTGCGGCACCGGCAGCTCAGACAGAACGCGCCGCATGGCAATCGCGGCGTCGCGCTTGTGCGCTACCTCCGGCATGACGACGAGGAGGTCCAGATCGCTTCCTGCCTGGGCTTCCCCGCGAGCGTAGGACCCGAAGACGAGGATGCGGAGCGGGTCGAAGCGCGCCACGAGGTGCCC
Source organism: Rhodothermales bacterium (assembly GCA_038232975.1). Lineage (GTDB taxonomy): Bacteria > Bacteroidota > Rhodothermia > Rhodothermales > JANQRZ01 > JANQRZ01. The sequence continues at coordinate 11,713 of JBBSMV010000053.1, read as the reverse complement.
GACAGCAGCCTCGACATGGGCTGCTGTCGGCTTCGGCCATGCCTGTTGGAGCGTGAGACTCATTGTGTCCCAGGAGTGCGTGGGAGGACGGTGAGGTCGGTTGGCTGGAGACCGGACGAGAAGGAGTAGAAACGCGGCTCACGCTGTCGTCTCGGCCGCCACCGGCTCCGGCTCTTCGGAGGGGGCCGGCTTGTCCTCGAAGAGGAGGTCCAGCATGTGGATCAGCGAGCGGCGCAGCAGCGGGCGCGGGACGATGTCGTCGAGGAAGCCCTGCTTGAGGAGGAACTCGGCGCTCTGGAAGCCCTTCGGGAGGTCGCGCCCGATCGTCTCGCGGATCACGCGCGGGCCGGCGAAGCCGATGAGCGCCCCCGGCTCGGCCACGTTGAAGTCGCCGAGCATGGCGAACGACGCCGTGACCCCGCCCGTCGTCGGGTACGTCATCAGCGAGATGTAGGGCAGGCCCAGCTCGTCGAGCACCGCGAGGTTGGCCGCCGTCTTCGCCATCTGCATCAGGCTCAGCGCGCCCTCCATCATGCGCGCCCCGCCGCTCTGCGAGATCACCATCAGCGCGCAGCGCTCGTCCACGGCCCGCCGGACCGCCCGCGCGACGATCTCGCCGACCACCGACCCCATCGAGCCGCCGATGAACGAGAAGTCCATCGCCGCCAGCGACAGCGGGTGCCCGCCGACGGTCCCGAGCGCGGCGACGGCGGCGTCGTTGAGGCCGGTCTTCTTCTGCGCCGCCTTGAGGCGCACGTCGTAGGGCTTGCGGTCCTGGAAGCCGAGCGGGTTGGCCGAGAAGAGGTGCTCGTCGTAGCGGGTGAACGCGCCGTCGTCGAAGAGCATCCGGCAGTAGCCCAGCCCGCCGAGCGGGAAGTGGTAGCCGGAGTCGCTCACCATGTGGTTCTCTTCGAGGGCGCGGAGGCTGACCATCTGGCCCGTCGTCGGGTCCTTGCGCCAGTAGCCCTCGGGCGTCTCGTTCTGCTCGGTGCGGCGCGTTTTGATACCGGCGGTCTTGCGCTGAAACCAGGACATAGCGGAGGAGAGGAAGGCGGGAGAGTCGGAAGTCGAACGCGCAGAAAGAGGGCGGTGTTCACCTACTTCGGCAGGCGCTCAAAGATAGAGCCTCCGCGCTTGGCGACGAAGGCGTTCAGGTACTCCGGCTCGAAATCGGCCACGTCCACGGTCTCGCCCGACGCGAGGCGTGCCGCGCCGAGCGCCCCGACGTGCGCCGCCGCCGGCCGGAGGCGCGCCGGGTCGAGAACACGCGTGTCGGAGACGCGGCACGGGCCGGGGAGGTGCTCGGCGACGAGGGCACCGGCTTCGCCGACGGTCCAGCAGGTGCCGGCGTGCTCCGGGAGCCAGCCGGCGAGCGCGTCCAGCGCCAGCGCGGCGGCGGGCGCGACGGTCCTCAGCCCCTCGGCACCGCGCGCGAAGGCGGCGGCGTAGACCTCGCCCCGGCGTGAGCGGAAGGCCGCCACGAGAAGATCACCTTCTCTCACGACGTCCTGCGCGCCGAAGGCCAGCGCCTCCAGCGACGGCACGGCCACGAGCACCGCGCCCGCCACCCACGCCAGCCCCTTCGCCGTGCTCGCCCCGATGCGGAGGCCGGTGTACGACCCCGGCCCGGCCGAGACGGCCACCGCCGCGAGGTCGCCCACGCCGACCTCTGCCTGCGCCAGCACGTCGCGGACCAGCGGCACGAGGGCCGCCGCGTGCTGCCGAGGCCGCAGCACCTCGCCGACGCCGACGACCCGTTCGCCGCCGCCTTCAATACTGAGCAGGGCGACGCTGCACACGTCGGTGGCCGTTTCGAGCGCGAGGAGCACGGGAGAGTCGGGGGTCAGGAGTCGAGGGTCGGGAGGCAAAGCTACGGCGTTCATCAGAAAGGACCCGAGACTCCCGACCCGAGACTCCCGACTCAAACCGCTCTTGACTATTTCCCCAGCCCCTATATCTTACGGCCCCTCCGCCCGTGCGGACTCCCGACACCAGACTCCCGACCCTCGACACCAGACCCCCGACTCCCATGAACGTCTACGACGCCGACCACGTCCGCACCGTCGCCCTCGTCGGGCACCAGGGCAGCGGCAAGACCACGCTGGCCGAAGCCATGCTCTACTCCTCCGGCGCGCTCCCGCGCATGGGCACCGTCGCGGAGCACACCACCGTCTCGGACTACCACCCGAGCGAGCACGAGCGCCAGATGTCGGTCTTCACGAGCCTGCTGCACGCCGAGTGGAAGGGCCACAAGATCAACATCCTCGACACGCCGGGCTACCTCGACTTCGTCGGCGAGGTCGTCACCGCGCTCAAGGTCGCCGACACGGCCGTCTTCGTGCTCGACGCCGCCGAGGGCGTCCAGGTCGGCACCGAGCAGGCGTGGCGCTACTGCCAGGCCACCGGCACGCCGTCCATGTTCGTCATCAACAAGCTCGACCAGGACCAGGCCGACTTCTCCGAGATCGTCCGCCAGATGCACGAGCGCTTCGGGCGCGCCGCCACCGTCGTCCAGCTCCCGGCAGGCTCCGGCACGCGCTCGATCATAGATGTGCTCCTGATGCAGCAGATCACCTTCGACGCGCGCGGCCAGATGCAGCTCGGCGAGATCGAGGACGCCTTCCGCGCAGACGCCGAGCGCCTCCACAACGAGCTCGTCGAGAACATCGCCGAGAACGACGAGGCCCTGATGGAGCTCTACTTCGAGAAGGGCGAGCTCTCGGAGGACGAGATGCGCCAGGGCCTGCGCGAGGCCATGATCCGGCGCGCCCTCTTCCCGATCTTCCTCACCGTGGCGAAGGAGAACGTCGGGGTCAGCCGGCTCATGGGCTTCATTGATAACGTCTGCCCCAGCCCGCCGATGATGCCGCCAGCCGAGATGGACCAGGGCGCGGCGTCCTACGACCCCGAGGCCGAGCCGGTCGCCTTCGTCTACCGGACGATGGCCGAGCCGCACGTCGGCGAGTACTCGTTCTTCCGCGTCCACAGCGGCACGCTCACGCCGAACATCGACCTCGAGAACGCGCAGACCGGCGCGACCGAGCGCCTCGGCCAGCTCTTCGTCATCAACGGCCACGAGCGCGAGCCGGTCTCGAAGCTCGTCGCCGGCGACCTCGGCGCGGCCGTCAAGCTCCGCGACACGGCCACCAACCACACGCTCCGGCGCAAAGGCTCGGCCGCCGTCCGCACCCCGATCCGCTTCCCCGAGCCCCGGATGCGCGTCGCCATCCGCGCCGCCACCTCAGGCGACGAGGACAAGCTCGCCCAGGGCCTCAACCAGCTCCAAAAGGAGGACCCCGCGCTCCACGTCGAGCACGACGCCTCGCTCGGCCAGATGACCCTCTCGGGCCAGGGCGAGCTCCACCTCGACGTGGCGAAGTACCGCCTCAAGCAGCGCTTCGGCGTCGAGGTCGTCTTCGACCGGCCGCGCGTCGCCTACCGCGAGACCGTCCAGGCCCGCGCCCGCGCCCAGTACCGCCACAAGAAGCAGACCGGCGGGGCCGGCCAGTTCGCCGACATCGCGCTTCTCGTCGAACCCATCAGCGGCGAGTTCCAGCCGCCCGACGACATCCGCGTCCGGGGCACCGAGCAGGTCACCACCGAGTGGGGCTCGACCGTCGAGTACGTTGACGGGATCGTTGGCGGGGTGATTGACATGCGGCGCTTCTTCGGGGCGATCCAGAAGGGCATCAACGAGGCCCTCCGCGAGGGGCCCATTGCGGGCTACCCCGTCGGCAACGTCCGCGTCGTGGTCTATGACGGCGGGATGCACGCCGTGGACTCCAACGAGAACGCCTTCAAGACGGCGGCGCGGCACTGCTTCCGCGACGCCTTCCGCCAGGCCAGCCCGGCGCTCCTCGAGCCGATCTACAACCTCGAGGTCCTCGTCCCCGAGGACCACATGGGTGACGTGCTCGGCGACCTCAACACGCGGCGCGCGCGCGTCCAGGGCATGGAGGCCGAGGGGCCGTTCCAGAAGGTCGTCGCCCAGGTCCCCGAGGCCGAGCTCTACCGCTACTCGACCTCGCTGCGCTCGATGACCCAGGGCCGCGGCCTCCACCGCGCCGCCTTCGACCGCTACGACGCGATGCCGCGCCACGTCCAGGAGGAGGTCGTCGCGCAGCACAGCGCGCTCGAGGAGGCGTGAGCTCGGGGATGGGGGGAAGGGCAGATGGGAGGGGTGGGGGAAGTGTTCCTCACGGTGGGTGGTTGACTCCTCCTCCCACCCTCCCAGCCCCCCACTCGCCCACTCGCACCACCTCGCGCTCGGTCACGACCACGCCGAGGGCCACGTCGTGCGCCTCGGCGGGGACGGCCTCGACGAGGCACGCGGCGTAGACCGCGCCAATGGTAGGCGCGGTGACGGCGGCGAGGAAGGCGTCGTAGAAGCCGCGCCCGTGGCCGATCCGGTGGCCGTCGCGCCCCGCGCCGAAGGCGGGGACGACGACCGCACCGAGATCGGCGGGCGCGACCTCCGGGGTGCCGTGCGGCTCGGCGATGCCCCAGCGGTTCGGGCGCATCGCATCCTCGCCCTCGAACACCAGATGCCGCAGCCGGGGCGCGCCCGCGAAGCCGGCCACGACGGGGAGGACGACGCGCACGCCCGCAGCGTGGAGCCGGTGGATGAGCGGACGGGTGTCCACCTCGCCCCGTGCGACGAGCGGCCAGTAAACGTGGACGGTCCCGGCGGCCTCGGTCTCGGGCAGCGCCGCGATGCGCGCGCAGATGGCGGCGCTGTGCGCGGCGGCCTCGGCGTCCGAGAGGGCGAGGCGGGCTTCGCGGAAGCGGGCGCGGAGGGCGGCCTTCTCGGCGCGGAGGGCGACGGCGTTCACAGGGGCGACGGGGACAGCAGGGCGCGACGGGCGTATACCGCTCTCGCCCAGAATACACCCAACCCCGCACCGATGAGCAACGCCCCCAATCGCCTCGACGCCTTCGACGCCTACCGCGCGCGGATGAACCGCCGCATCCTCGACCAGAAGGCCCACCTCGGCATCAAGCGCTTCTTCAACCTCGACAGCGCCGCCTACCGCGACGGCGCGCTCGACGGCCGGACGAAGGAGCTGCTCGGCCTCGTCGCCTCCGCCGTGCTCCGCTGCAACGACTGCATTGACTACCACCTCGGGCAGTGCGTCGAGGCCGGCTTCACCGACGACGAGCTCGACGACGCCCTCAACGTCGCCCTCGTCGTCGGCGGCAGCATCGTCATCCCCCACCTCCGCCACGCCGTCGAGACCGTGGACCTCCTCCGCGCCCGCCAGGAGCACCCGTAGGGGCGGCCCCACGTGGCCGCCCTGCTCCAGCGAACCCCCTCACCAGCGGTCCCCGCCCTCGGCCGTCGCGCCGACGCCGAGGTCCGCCCAGGCGACGAGCGCCGGGAAGAGCGGGAGCAGGAAGCGCTGGCTCGTCACCAGGTAGGGCATCCCCCCGCCGCCGGTGCCGCCCTCGCCCGCGACGTGGCGGCGGACGGCCTGGCGGTGGACCGTCAGGAAGCTGTCCTGGCTCGGCGCGTGGAGTGCTGCGTCGGTGGCCGCGAGCCGGTCGAACACGAAGGCGAGGCAGGTGCGGGGACGCAGCGCGTGGAGGGCGTGCGCCCCGAGCCGGGCGTCGGCGAAGCCGTCGCGCCGGACGTTCTCGGCCTCGGCCTCGGCCTCGAGGTCGCGGCGGAAGGCGGCGGCGAGGGCGTCGGCGTCGGGCGCGTCGCCGAGCGTGGAGCGGACGCGGGCGACGGCGCGCTCCACGTCGTCGGGCAGGAGGCGGCGGACGCTCGGCGGGGCAGAGAGGCCGGCAGCGAGCGGGGCGAGGCGGGCCAGGACCGCGTGGGCGAGGTCGTCGAGGAGCGTCACGTCGCGGGCGGGGTGGCCTTCGGGCGGGAACGCCGCCGCGTGGCCGCCGCGCAGCACGAGCGGATCGCCGAGGGCGACGTGGCCGCACGGCGAGCCGGCGTAGTGCTCGCCGTAGGCGTGGCCGGGGAAGACCCGCACGTCGAGGAGCGGCCCTTTGCCGAGGGCGCGCTGAATGAGACGGAGCTGGGCTGTCTGGAAGCCGCTGGCCGGCGTCAGGAACTCGCGGAAGCGCGCGTACTCCAGCGTCGAGAAGAGCACGTCGTCGTCGGCGCTGCGCCCGACGAACTGCATCACGGCCGGGAGCACGGCGCGGGCCGCGTGGCGGAGGCGGGCCGCCGCCGTCATCGCCGGCCGCCAGAAGGCGCTCGGGCCGCGCTCGTCGGGCAGCCCCTCGTCGGCGGCCTCGGCGAAGGCGGCCTCGTCCGCGTCGAGGAGCGCCCGGAGGGTCCGCGCGGCGACGGCGAGGTCGAACGTCATCTGCTTGAAGACGAGCTCGAAGAGCTGATGGATGATGACGAAGACGCGCTCCTCCGGCACGCGGGACGCGGGGACCTGGGCACCGAGCAGCGCTTCGAGGTGGAGGTAGGCCCCGTAGTCCAGCCCGAGCCGGCCGCCCTCGCCCGGCGGGTTCACGAGGGGCGCGCCCGCGTCGTCGGTGAGGCGGGCGGCCTCGTCGGGTGCGTCGAGGGCGAAGTCCCACCAAGCGTCGGGGGTGGAGGCGGCGTCGGGCATGGGCGGCGGCGGCGGAGTAGAAGGGCAGAGAGGGGAGAGGAGGGGAGGGGGGGTGGATGATAGGCACAGTCCGGCGTTGTTGCACCCCCCGCCGCAGTAGGACCCCCCGCTTTGGCGTTCATCGCTCCGCTCAAGGACGGAAAAGCTGTCCCCCTCGGCGAGGGCAGGGCTGCTAAGTTCTGAGGAGCGCCAGCATCTCCGGCACCCGGTTCGCCAGACGCGACCGCGCCGCCGTCGGCGACCACTCCCCGCTCCAACGCAGCACCGAGAGCGCCGCCCCCCGCAACGCTGAGAGCACCGACGCACCCGCTGTCGAGCGAACACCCCCGGTGTCCTCGTTCATGAGCACGTCTTTGCACCAGTGCAGCCGGTTCTCCGCGCGCGGGTCCGCGCGCTTCGTCCCAGTGCGATCGGAGCGTCTCGCCGAGCGACCAGGCGTCGTCGGTCCGACTCGTCACGTAGAGCCCCGTCCGCGCGTACCACGCCCCGTTGCGATGCCCCGAGCGCGTCACCCGCACGACCGATCCGATCTCGGGCCAGTCGCCCGTCCACCTCGGTGGGCTCTAGACCTCGACGCGACGCCGGACCGTCCGCCCCCGCGTCCGCTCCACGGTGTCGTCGCGGCTCAACGGCTGGCTCGCCTCCACGCGCGCCTCGCACTCGGCGTGGAGCCGGCGGCAGTTCCGCTTCAGCTTGACAAGCCAGTCGCCGCCGGCGTCTCGGATGGCACCGAGTGTTTTTTTGTGCAGTGGAGCGCGTCGAGCGTCACCGTCTTCCCGCTCAGGTCGAGGGCAGCGGCGAGGTCGGCGATGAGGTCTTGGGCGGCGGCTACTTCGCTGGTCTGCCCGTTGCGGTAGGCCGTCGCCGAGGCGACGAGGCCGGAGCGGACGCCGTAGGCCGAGACGAGCGCCACGAAGTCCTGGTCCTCGGTGCCGCCCCCGGCGAAGGGCGAGCGGACCGCTTTGGCGTCGACGGCGAGGACCTCCCCGTCGGGCAGGCGCTCGGCGGCCCACGCCCGGAAGGCGGCCGAGAGCGCCTCGAAGTCGAGCGCCTGCAAGACGGCGCGGAGCGTGACGTTCGACGGCATGGCCTGGCGGGGCCAGTCGAGCAGGTGCCGGAGGTCGTCGGCGTTGTCTCGGAGGAAGCGCTCGGTGGGCCGGTAGCCGTGGTGTCGGCTCATCATGGCCCTGATGGTGATGGCGAGCATCTGGGGGAGCGGGTAGCGCCGTCGCTGTCCGCGTCGGGGGTCAGGGACGGTGGCGAGGTGGTCGAGGAGCGTCATCGGCGGGGGCGAAAGGCTATGGGTGAGGGCGGCATGATAACCAGAACTTAGCAGCCCTGCTCGGCGAGGGGGACAGCTCCTCCGCCCTTGAGCAACGCGATGCGCACCCGGACGGGGGGTCTCCCCCGCCTCCGCGCGGCGCTGCGAGAAGGCAGGCATTGCTTCTTTCCCCGCCCGGCGGTTTCTTTAGGTACTCCCACCCCGCGCCTGCTCCGAATGAGCGTCAGCCTAGTACGGTTGCTCTTCCTGAGCTTCATACCTCTCAGCACGCCCTCGGATGGGTGAACCCAACAAGCCGGTCTTCCCGCCCCGCTTCTCGCCCGGCATACATCTCCTCACCTTCCGGGTTCTTGAGGAGAGGCTCACGGCTGGGTTCCCGAAGAACGAGCGCCGGAGGTTGATCTGGGAACGGTTCAGGGCGTTCCTCCAAGAGTTGCAATCGCTCGGCATTCCGTTTTGCATCTACGCCGACGGCTCGTTCGTGACGGCGAGTCCATCGCCGGAAGACATAGATATTTTTGTCACCGCCGCTGCCGCCGATGTCGAAGGGTTGACACCGGAGCAGCAGAGCTTCCTGTTCTCGCTGTTCGCGCGTGACAACCTCGCCATCGTCAAGCTCCGCTACCTCACGCATCCGTTCTTCGCAGCGCAGGAGAACGAGAGGCTGTGTCGCACGTGGATCCGTTTCTTCAGCAGCGCACGCGACGACAGCCCAAAGGGACTACCTTGCTTCGACCTCGCCCCCGACGACCTGCTATGAACCAGATTCCGACGATCAAGGCCCGGCTTGCTGCGTTCGAGGAGGAGGTCCGGGCGATCCGCTCCGGGGGGGAGCCGTCCTTCGCCGACCGCCTGGCGCTCGAATCCCTCCACGCCGTTCGGGACGAGCTTCAGGCAGAGCTGAGCGAGGCGCTGTCGCGGCGGTGGGTGGAGGTCGTGGAGCTACGGCTCTCAGGAGAGCCGGCGGACGACGGCCGGCTCCCGCTCAACGTCGTGAGCGACCTCACGACGACGCTGCACCGGAGCTTCTACACCACGGCGGCCTACCAGGAGAATGGCCGGGAGATCAAACACGTCCGCAGCGACGCCAGGATCGTGGAGGCCCTCGACTTCCAGCTTGCCGGGATGCGCCAGGGGAGCACGCGGCTCTTCTTCACGGCGAAGTCCCAACCCGATCTCTTCGGGAACAGCCTCGCCCATGAGACGCTCCACGCCACGTTCGGCCTCCTGAGTGCCTCCACCGACGACTCCCTCCTCGATGCCGTGGGGCGGGTCGGAACGGAGGGCGCGCGGCGCACCGGCGCGTTCGTCTCGGAGCTTAAGAAGCACGGTCTGGAAGCTTCGTTCCGGTGGCTCGATGAGGGGGGGCAGGAGGTCGTTTGGGAAGGAACACGCCGACGGATCACCTCGCTCGAAAAGGGACTGGCGTCGCTGAAGCAGCAGGAGCAGGACACCGTCGAAATCTCGGCAGTCCTCGACGGGATGAACCAGCGGGGCCGGATCGAGCTGAAGAAGCTCGACGCGCGGGGCAAGCCCGAGGGGCGGCTCTACAACGTGACCTACTCCCTGAACATGCTGCCGGAGGTCCGGCGGCTGCACCTCGGCGAGCGCGTGGTGGCGATGCTCCGCCGCACGCAGATGTTTAGCGTAGCCGCGCAGCGCAAGCGGACGACGTACCTGCTCACCGACATCGAGCCCGGTAGTCGAGCGTGAAGTCCTGCGCCTCCTCGGCCGAGAGCTCGTAGATCAGGCTCGTCGTCGACGAAGATGCGGAAGAACCCCTCGGCCTCCTCGATGCCGTCGCCGTCGCGGTCGGTGCCGCCGGCGTAGAACAGCGTGAGGTCGTAGGTATCGGCCTCGAGCTGGACCTCCTGCTCGACGAAGTCCGTGCCGAGCACGACGTCGAAGCCGAAGATGCTGAACCACTCGCCGGTGCGGGCGAGGTCCTGGCCGAAGCAGTCGGCGTTGCAGAACGGCGAGCCTTGCTGCGCCGAGAACTCTTCCCAGAACGGGTTGTCGCGGGGTCCGTCGCCTCGAACGAGCCGTCCGCGACCAGTCCGTCCCCGCCGCCGCGCCGGTAGACCGACGGGGCCTTGCCGCGCGCGAACCCGGACGGCGTGCGGAGCCGGTCCGCCGGGGTCAGGGTCTGCGGCGCGCGCCGGGCGGCGTGACCGTCGTGGTGATGGAGAAGGTGCCGACGCTGCTCCCGCTGTTGGTGAGGATCAGCGTCTGCGGCTCCGAGACGGCCCCGGCCGCGACCGTGAAGGCGAGCGAGTCCGGGTCCACGCTGAAGTCGGACGTGATGACGCCGGTGCCGCTGGCCGTCACCGCGTCCGGCGAGGTGGTCGCGTTCGAGACGAACTGCACTCACCGGCTACCTCTCGGACCGCGCCGAGGTCTGACTGGTCCGCGCCGTGACCGAGCGCCGCGACCTGGAGTGGGCGCTGATCGAGGTCGCCGAGCGCGAGCAGCGCCGGATCGGGCGCGACCTCCACGACGGCCTCGGCGCGCACCTCACCGGCGTCGCCATGCTGTGCCGGACGCTCGTCCGCCGCGCCGAGAACGGCAAGCCCGTCACCCCGGCGGCCCTCAGCGAAGTCGCCGACCTCGTACAGGCCTCGTACAGGAAGGCATCGCCACGGCGCGGGCGCACGCGCACGGGCTGGACCCGGTGAGTCTGGAGGCGTCCGGCCTCGTCGGCGCGCTCCAGGAGCTCGCCAACGGGCTGGAGCTTCGCACCGGCGTGCGCTGCCGCCTCGTCGTGGACCAGCCGGCCCCGGAGCTCCCCATCGAGGTGGCGACGCACCTCTACCGGATCGCGCAGGAAGCGGCGACCAACGCCCTCAAGCACGCCGGCACCGACGACCTCGTGCTCGCCCTCCTCCGCTCCGGCGACGCGGTCACGCTCCAGATCACCGACCACGGCGGCGGCCTCCCGCCCGACGCCGAGGCGGGCCTCGGCCTCGGCCTCCACGCGATGCGCTACCGCGCGGGCTTCGTCGGGGCGACGCTCTCCGCACCTTCCTGTCTCAATACCCGTTCAGCCATGAAGCACCGCATCTTCGTCGTCGAGGACCACGCGCTCACCCGGCGCGGCTACGCCGCCCTCCTCGGCGAGGAGCCGGACCTGGGCGTGACCGGCGAGGCGGCCTTGGCCGACGACGCCCTCGCCGCCTTCGAGCGCGGCCTCCCCGACCTCGTGCTGCTCGACCTGACGCTCGGCGGGATGAGCGGCTTGGAGTTGCTCAAGCACCTCCGCGCCCGCTACCCCGACCTCCCCGTGCTCGTCGTCTCGATGCACGACGAGTCGCTCTACGGCGAGCGCGTGCTCCGGGCCGGGGCGCGGGGCTACGTGATGAAGTCCGAGGTGGACTCGGTGATCGTCCAGGCCATCCGGCGGATCATGGCCGGCGGGATGTTCGTCAGCGAGCAGATGGGCGCGAAGATCCTGGTGCAGTACGCCGGGGCACCGAAGGAGCCGGCCGCCTCGCCCGTCGACGCCCTCAGCGACCGCGAGCTGGAGGTCTTCGAGCACCTCGGCCGCGGCCTCGCAACCCCGGCCATCGCCGAGGCGATGCTCATCAGCCCAAAGACGGTGGACATCTACCGCGCGCGGATCCTAAGGAGAAGCTCGGCCTCGAGACCCACGCCGAGCTGCTCCAGCGCGCCGCCTGCTGGGCGCAGGACGCCGACGCGCTGTAGCCCTCCGTTCAGCACTGCGGGCGTGGTCTGGAACGCCGCGCCGGTCTCGTGCTACAAGGGGCAGGCCCGATTCCGATCCCGTGCACGCCCCCGACCCCGCCACCCTCGCCGCCCTCGTCCAGAGCGACGACGCCCTCGTGGAGCGGATCGT
>JBBSMV010000052.1:0-13214 GCA_038232975.1 Rhodothermales bacterium | reverse complement strand
GCGCGGCACCTTCAGCCAGCGCCACGCCGTGCTCTACGACCAGGAGGACGGGCATTTCTACGTCCCGCTCAACCACATCTCCGAGCGCGCCGGGGACGGCGCGGAGCAGGCGCAGTTCCAGGTCTACAACAGCCTGCTCTCGGAGTACGCCGCGCTCGGGTTCGAGTACGGCTACTCCGTCGCCGAGCCGTCGGCGCTCGTGCTCTGGGAGGCGCAGTTCGGCGACGTCGTCAACGGCGCGCAGATCATGATCGACCAGTTCATCACGGCGGCCGAGGAGAAGTGGAACCAGGCGAGCAGCCTCGTGATGCTGCTGCCGCACGGGTTCGAGGGCCAGGGGCCGGAGCACTCGTCGGCCCGCCTCGAGCGCTTCCTCCAGGCCTGCGCCGAGGACAACATCATCGTCGCCAACTTCTCGACGCCGGCCAACTACTTCCACGCGCTCCGCCGGCAGATGAAGCGCGCCGTCGCCAAGCCGCTCGTCGTGATGACGCCGAAGAGCCTGCTGCGCCACCCGCAGGCCGTCGCCACGGTCGAGGAGCTGGCCGACGGCCGGTTCCACGAGGTCTTCCCCGCCGCGACCGACCCTGACAGCGCGAAGCGGCTGCTCTTCTGCAGCGGCAAAGTCTACTACGACCTCCTCAAGGCGCAGGGCGAAAGGGAGAACGGGGAGGCCGTCGCCATCGCCCGGCTCGAGCAGTTCTACCCGTTCCCCGCCGAGCAAATCGCCGCCGAGCTAGCGCGCTTCGGGCACGTCGAGGACGTGCGCTGGGTGCAGGAGGAGCCGAAGAACCTGGGCGCGTGGAGCGTCCTCCAGTCGCGCCTCAACGAAGGGCTTCGCGCCCAGCACGGCGACCGCTGCCTCGAGGCCGGCTACGTCGGCCGCCTGCCGAGCGCCAGCCCGGCCACCGGCAGCGCCCGCGTCCACGCCGCCGAGCAAGCCCGGATCGTGGAGACGGCCCTCACCGTCGAGGGGTGACGCGGCGATGATGTGCTGTAGGGGCGACCGGCCGGTCGCCCCTACGCCGACGTTGAACAAGAGAAGGGCGGCTCCAAGGTTAATCGGAGCCGCCCTTCGTACAAAGAGGGGAGACGCGCGGCCTAGTAGTGGCGGCGGCGGCGGGCGTTGCGCATCGCCTTCTCTTTGGCGAGCCGGCGCTCCTCGGAGGGCTTCACAAAGGCCATGTTGCCGCGGTAGATGCGCAGCACGCGGCTGCGGTTCACGGCGCGCTTGAACCGGCGCAGCGCGCGGTCAATGGACTCCTTATCGCGAACTTTGATGCCTACGGACAACGGGACCTCCGGGAGAAGGGTGCGGGGATGATCGGGTGCGAGCCTGCTAAGATAGAGTATTGGAGCGCGCGAGGCAACGCCTGCGACCACCGGGAAGATTGAAAACGAGGCGAAGGCGATGGGGGATTTCTTGCGATAGCCCTGCGCTTATCGTGAGCCCGTCTCGTCCCCGGCGAACACGGCGTCTCTTGGATACCTGAAACCGTTTGGTTACAACGCGTGAGCCACTGGGTGCCTCGTCTGTTCCATCTACGACAAACGATCATCTTGGCGAGCGGCTCCGAAGGGGCACGGTGGACAGCAGGCTGAAGGCGTCTGTTTTCCGCTCGATACGTGCGTATCTATCACCTTCCATCCTTGCCAGCTAAACACCGGAGGGGCCAAAACGGAAGGGGGGTGCTTGAGTCTTCGGCTCGGAGGGTTGCAAAGAGGTCTCATGGGTATCCGTTGGCTCGTTTGCCTGATGGCTTTTGTCGGCTCGGCGTCCCGCGTCATCGCGCAGGGAGCAGGGGAGTCGCGCGCGTCCGCCGAGGCTGGTCTCGCCCTCGTCGAGGTTTTCGAGGGCGAGTTCGCTTCGGACACTCAGTACCGGGACCTTGTGGAGGGACCGGACGGCCTCCTCTACACTGGCACGCCGCGCGGCGTCCTCGTCTACGATGGCGTGGGGTGGAGTCGGATGCGTTCCGTCCCCTCCTACACCATCAGCGCCCTCGACGTCGGGGAGGACGGGCGGGTCTGGATCGGCTCGAACGGCGAGGTGGGCGTGTTCGCGCCGGACTCTGTGGGGGCTATGACCTACACCTCGCTCACCGAGCAGCTCTCCGAGACAGCCTCAGGCACCAACGCCCTCGGTGCCATTCACGATGTCGAGGTGCTGCGGGGTGCGGTCTACTTTACCACGGACGGGCGCGTGCTCCGGTGGCGCGACGGCGAGGGGTTCCGGTCGTGGTCCGTTGAGGGCGTCCCGAGGCTCTCGCGCGTCGGCGACGTGCTCTACGTCCACGACCCCGGGCGCGGCCTGCTCCGTCTCGCGGGCGCGCGACTCCGCCCCGTGCCCGGCGGCCACGTCTTCGCGGGCACGGACCAGTTCGCGGGCACGGACCAGACGGACCAGGAGGCAGTGGTCCTCTCGGGTCCGCCACGCGCGGTCGTCGTGACCAAGAGTGGGCTGTGGAGCCGGAACGGCGGCCGGTTCGTCCCACTCGCGACAGCGGCGGACGACTACCTCCGCGAGTCGGGCATCAACCCCTGGGCGTCGCGCGGCCTCCCCGATGGACGGCTCGCCCTCGCAACGCAGCGCGGCGGGCTGGTGCTCCTCGGCCCGGACGGCACCGTCGAAGCCGTCGTGGACGAAGCGGCCGGCCTTCCTGGCTCTACCGTCTACTCTGTGCTCGGCGACCGCTACGGCGGGGTCTGGGTGGGGACGGCGCGGGGCATCGCGCGCGTCGCGCGCGGCCCCCTGAGTCTCTTCGATGACCGCCTGGGGTTGGAGGGCGTCATCCTCGACGTTGCCCGCGACAGCGGCGGTCGGCTCCACGCGGCGACGAGCACGGGGCTCTACCGGCTCGTCCCGAGCACGTCGCCGGTGCGCCCCGCCCGGTTCGAGCGGCTCGGCGGTCCAGAGGAGGCGTGCCTCGACCTTCTGGGCACGCCCGAGGGTCTGCTCGCGGCCTGTAAAGAGGGCGTGTACCACATCGGCGAGGAGGGGACGCGGGTCGCCGCGGTCGAGGGTGCCTACGCGCTCGGGCAGGGCGGCGACGGTCGGCTCTGGGTGGGGACGCGGGGCGGTGCCCTCTTCGCGCTCACGCCGGGCACGGGTGCGTGGGCGGCGGTTCCGGTCGCGGAGGGCATCAAAGGGGGCATCTTAACGGTATATGCCGAGACAAACAGGACGGTCTGGCTCGGGACCGGGAGCGGCGAGGCGGTTCGCGTCCGGCTTGACGGGCCAGGAGGGAAGGTGCCGGAGGTCACGCACTACGGCGAGGCGGACGGGCTCGTCGGGACGAACTGGACGAAGGTGTGGGGGCTGGGGGGACGACCGGCGTTCGGGACCAAGACCGGCCTCTACCGCTTCCGCGAGGGCACCACGCCTGCGTTCGCACTCGACGACGACCTGGGCGAGGCCCTCGTCGAGGCCGCGTCGTCGTTCCCCAACGTGTTCCTCCTCGCGGCCGGGCCGGGCGGCGACGTGTGGTACCACGGCGGCAAGGACCTCGCCGTCGCGCGCCACCGCCCCGAGGGCTGGGAGATCGACCGGGCACCGCTCCAGTCCCTCTTCGACCTCGGCTCCTACTACGCCCTCGCGGTCGAGCCGGACGGGACGGCGTGGCTCGGGGGAACGCCCGGCCTGTTCCGCCGCGCCCCGGCCCCGTCGCCGGAGTCGGCACCCTATCCCGCGCTCGTCCGCCGCGTCGCCACCGTCGGTGCGGACTCTGTGCTCGCGGCCAGTCATCGGCTCGGCGCACTCGCCACGCCGCTCGGGCCGGGGACGAACGCGCTCCGCTTCGAGTACGCCGCGCCGAGCTTCACCCGGCGGCTCGGCTTCCGCTACCGGCTCGCACCGCTCGAAGCGGAGTGGTCGCCCTGGACGGAGGCGACGGCGAAGGAGTACACGAACCTCCCGCCGGGGCGCTACACGTTCGAGGTGCAGGCCGAGGACGGCCGGATGGTGCGCAGCAGCGTCGGCACGTTCGCCTTCGAGATCGAGCCGCCGTGGTATGGGACGGTGTGGGCACGCGCGCTCTGGGCGCTCCTCGCCCTCGGCGCGCTGGCCGCCCTCGTCTCCGGCTCGGCCCGCTGGCGCACGCGGCGGCTGCGGGAGCAGGCGCAGGTGCTCGAGGAAATCGTGGTCGTGCGGACGGCCGAGGCCGAACGCCAGAAGGCCCAGCTCGCCGCGCAGGCCGATCAGCTCGCCGCGCAGACCGCCCAGCTCCGCGCCCTCGACGAGGCGAAGAGCCGCTTCTTCGCCAATGTCAGCCACGAGTTCAGGACCCCGCTCACGCTCACGCTCGGCCCACTCGACGATGTGCTCGCGGGCGAATACGGCCCCATCTCCGACGAGGTCACGGCCCCGCTGGGGCTCGCGCGGCGCTCGGCCGGGCGCGTGCTCGGCCTCATCAACCAGATCCTCGACGTCTCGCGGCTCGAGGCCGGGGGCACGCCGCTCCACGCGCGCCGGCTGGACCTCGCGGCCTTCGCCGAGGCGCAGATCGAGGCGTTCGGGCCGCTCGCGGCGCACCGCCGCATCGCGGTCGCGGTCGTGGCGCCGGACGCGCCCGTCGAGGTCTGGGCCGACCCGGAGCACGCCGGGACGGTCCTCGCCAACCTCCTCTCGAACGCGTTCAAGTTCACGCCCGAAGGCGGCAGCGTCCGCGTGACAGTCGAAGCCGACGCCCAGGACGCCCGCGTGATGGTCCGCGACAGCGGGCCGGGCATCGCCGCGGCCGACCTGCCCCACATCTTCGACCGTTTCTACCAGGCCGAGGGCGGCGAGGGACGGCCGCTCGGCACGGGCATCGGGCTGGCCCTGGCGAAGGAGCTCGCCGCGCTCCACGGCGGGACGCTCACGGCCGAGAGCCAGGTCGGCGGGCTGGACGGCGGTACGTCCGGGAGCGCGTTCACGCTCACGCTGCCGCTCGGACGCGCCCACCTCGCCCCGGACCAGCTCGACGACCGGCCGTGGGACGGGGCCGCCGTCGCCGTCCCGGTCTTCGGGGATGAGGGTGGGGAGGACGAGGCCGCGCGTGCGCCGGAGGCGGACCCCGACGACGACGTGACGACGGTCCTCGTCGCCGACGACGACGCCGACATCCGGGCCTACGTCCGCCGCCACCTCGAAGGGGCCGGCTACCGGGTCATCGAGGCGGCCGACGGGGAGGACGCGCTCGCGCTCGTCCGCGCGCGCCTCCCGGATATCGTTGTGTCGGACGTGATGATGCCGCGTCTCGACGGGCTGGGGCTGTGCCGCGCGCTCCGGGCCGACCCCGAGACGGACTTCATCCCCATCGTTCTCCTCACGGCGAAGGCCGGGCAGGAGGACAAGCTCGACGGCCTCCACGAGCACTGCGACGACTACCTCACCAAGCCGTTCGACGTCCGCGAGCTCGTCGCCCGCGTCGACAACCTGATCGCCTCGCGGCGTCGTCTCCGCGAGCGGTTCCAGCAGGAGGGCATCGGCCTCGTGCTCGGCGAGGACGCCGTCGTCAGCCTCTTCCGACCCGGCGTGGCTGGCAGCGACGGTGCGGCGACAGCAGCAGACGAGGTCGCCGAGTCGGGCGGCGACATACCGACTGCTAGCGATGCGGCCTTCCTCACCGAGGTCCGCGCGGCCATCGAGGCCCACCTCGGCGATGACGCGTTCGACGTCGGGGCGCTCGCCGCCGCCGTCGGGCAGAGTCGGAGCCACCTGCTCCGGCGGACGAACGCGCTGATGGGTGCCCCACCGAGCGAGCTCATCCGCACAGCACGGCTCGACCGGGCCGCACGCCTGCTCGCGGCACGAGCCGGGACGGTCAGCGAGGTCGCCTACGCGGTCGGGTTCAAGAGCGTCGCCCACTTCTCGAACGTCTTCCTAGCGCACATCGGGTGCCGGCCGTCGGCCTACGCCGAGACGGTTCGGTAGAGGCAGTGCGGTCACCGAAGAGTTCGGCCACCCAAGAGGGGGTGTGACTGATGTGCGCTGGGGTGGGCGCGTTTGCACATACGCCGCATTGTGTTGCGCGTGTGACGCATGGGGCGTATTGGCAACAGGTTGAGGCATACGCGCAACAGGGTTTCGGTCGGACTGTCGCATGTTGAGGGCGTCGCATGTTGAGTGCAGCAGGCCGGCGGGTACAGCCCCGCCGAGGTCTGTGCCGCTCGGGCCGGGGCGCGCTGTGGTGGTCGCGCCGAGGCCCGAGCGGCATCCCTTGCGGCCCTCTCCGTCCCCACCGCGCACGACCGACGCCTTCGAGTCATGGCCCCTGTCTCCAGCTTCATCCCGGACTCCCCGCTGCATACGGAGGTGCTCCGCGTCCTCGTCGCCGACGACGATGCGGACATGCGGGCCTACATCGGCCACGCCCTCCGCAGGCAGGCCGTCGTCCACGAAGCGGCCGACGGGGAGGAGGCGCTCCGGCTCGCCCGCTCGCTCGTGCCTGACCTCGTCGTGGCCGACGTCCATATGCCGGGCCTCGACGGCCTCGCGCTCTGCCGCGCCCTCAAAGCCGACGCCGCGACGGCCGCGATCCCGTTCCTCCTCGTCAGCGGCGAGACGCGGGCACTGCCGCCCTGCGCCGACGGCTTCCTGATGAAGCCCTTCAACGCGGCCGGCCTCCGCGCCTGTGTCGGACGTTTGCTTCCGCTCTCGACCTGACCCGCCGGTGCCGCCGGCTCCTTCGTCTTCCCCAACCCCTTCCGATCATGAACCGCTCCCTCCCGCTCGCTCTGCTGAGCCTCGCGCTCGTCTCGACGGCTGCCGCTCAACGGCCGAGGGCCTTCGACGGCGACCCCGTCTGGAACCCGACTGTGGACGACGCCGGGTGCGACGAGGGAGTGGCCCTCCTCCTACGTTCCGCCGACCCCGGCCGCCCGGCCGCGCATCGCACGCCCGCGCCCACGCAGGACCGCGCCGAGGCCAACCGCGCGCTCATCCAACAGGCCTACGCCGACCTCGGGCGCGGCGACGTTCCGGCCGTCCTCGCCCTTCTCGACGCCCACGTCACGTGGACGGAGGCGGAGGGCTACCCCTACGCGGGCACCTACGTCGGCCCCGGCACCGTCGCCGAGCGGGTCTTTGCTCGCATCGGGGCGGAGTGGGACCCCTACGAGGCGGTACCCGCCGCGTTCATCGCCGACGGCAGCCGGGTCGTCGTGCTCGGGGAGTACCGCGCGACCTGCACCGCGACGGGCCGGAGCGTCACGGCCCCCTTCGCCCACGTCTGGCAGGTGCTGGACGACACGGTCGTCAGCTTCCGCCAGTTCACCGATGGACCACCCTGGCAGCGCGCCCTCACACCTTAGCTCGCTGCTGCAACACGAGTTCTCTCTCCAACCAACCCCCTACGACCATGAAACGCTTCCTCCTTTTCTCCCTCACGCTCCTTCTGGCCTACGTGCCCCTCGCGCAGGCGCAGATGGTGCCCATCACCACCACCTCCGCCGTCGCCCGTGCGGAGTTCGAGCAGGGCCGCGACCGGATGTCCAACGCCGACTTCGACGGTGCCCGCGAGCACCTCGACGCGGCCCTCGCCGCTGACCCGGCGTTCGGGTTGGCCCACATGTACCGGGCCATAGCCTCCTCGGCCGCCGAGCGCGAGGGTCACATGCGCCAGGCCGCCTCCGCTCGCGTCTCCGACGGCGAGCGCCAGATGATCGAGTCGTATGCCGCCCACCTCGCGGGCGACCACGAGCGCGAGATCGCGCTGCTGAACACGGTCGCCGAGCAGTTCCCCGGCGACCCGCACCCGCCCTTCAACCTCGGTGCTGAGCTCTATAGCCTGGAGCGCTACGACGAGGCTGAGGCCGCCTTCCAACGGGTCATCGCTGCCGACGCCGACTTCGCCGGGGCCAACAACCTACGCGGCTACAACGCCATGGCGAAGGGCGACGACGCCTTGGCCGAACGTGCCTTTCGGGAGTACCTCCGAGTAGCTCCCAACGAGGCCAACCCGCACGACTCGATCGGCGAGTTCTACATGCTCCGCGGGCGCTACGACGAGGCCGAGGAGCAGTTCGAGATGGCGCTCTCGAAGAACCCGGATTTCACGGTGAGCAGCAACAACCTCGTCCGCATCGGCATCGAACGGCAGAACGCGCGTTTCGAGCGGGCCGTTGCGAACGGCGACGCCGACGCCCTGGCAGCGCTCTACACGCAGGTGGGCCAGCTCCTCCCGCCCAATGAAGAGATCGTCAGGGGCCGCGACGCCATCCGGGACTATTGGGCCGGCTTCGTCGCCGGCTCCGGTATCAACGGCATGGACCTCACGACCTCCGAAGTCTTCGTCGGCGACGGCATGGCGACGGAGCTCAACACCTGGACGGTCAGCGTCAACGGCGAGGTCGTTGACTCGGGGAAGGCCACGGTCGTGTGGGGACAGGTGGGCGACGAGTGGCTGATGCACCGCGACATGTGGAGCTCGGACCGGGCTCCGATGACCTCCGAGAGCAACTAGCCCCGGCGGGCGGACCCCCCGCTTCTCGATCCATCGCTACGGGACACGTCCCTTCACTCAGGGATCGAGAAGCGGTCCCCTCGAAGGGGGGCCGCAACCCAATCACCACCCCCAAACCCAACCCGTCATGAAACGCATCCTGCTTCCCCTCCTTGCCCTCCTCATCGCGTCCCCCGCCCTTGCTCAAGAACCCGTCTACGAAGAAGGCAGCGTGTGGGCCATCAGCTACGTCCGCACCGAGCCGGGCCAGTTCGACAACTACCTCGAAGAGCTGAGCCAAGTCTGGAAGCGCCTCAACGACATGGCCGTCGAGCGCGGGTACATCCTCTCGTACCACATGCTCTCCTCCCAGGCCGCCAACCGCGACGACTGGGACCTCATGCTCCTCGTCGAGTACCCCAACATGGCCGCGCTCGACAATGTCGAGGAGCGCTACGCGCCGCTGCGCCACGAGATCCTCGGCTCGATGACCGAGGCCAACGAGGCCGACCGCGTGCGGCGTGTGCTCCGCGAGATCGTCGGCGGCAAGCTCGCCCGCGAGCTGGTCTTCAAAAACTGACGAGGCGCTGTAGGTCACGCCCTGCCGGGACAGCCCGGCGGGGCACTTCTTTCTTCGGCATCAACCCCCTACGACCATGACCCGCTTCTTCCTTTTCGCTCTCTTCGCCTTCGCCCTGGCCGCGTGCCAGACGCTGGAGACCGAACCCACCGAGTCCACGCCCACGCGCACCGTCGCCGAGCCGGCTACCGACCGCGCGGCCATCGAGGCCATGACGGCCTCGTACCAGGCCGCCGACCGCGCCGGCGACCACGCCGCCATCGCGGCGCTCTACGCCGACGACGCCGTGATCCACCCGGCGAACCTGCCCGCCGCCCGCGGCCGCGAGGCCCTCGACGCCTACTTCGCCGCCAACGACAGCGAGCCGCAGGACATCACGTTCACGACCGTCGGTGTCGTGGTCTCGGAGGCGGGCGACATGGCCTACGAGGTTGGCTCGATTGCCGCGCCGGACTGGGCGGGCAAGTACCTCACGGTCTACCGCAAGACCGACGGGCGCTGGCTCATCGTGGGCGACTCGTGGAGTGGCGACGCGCCGCCGTCGGCCACCAACTGAGGGCGACGACTGTCAACCCTGTCCGGACACGACGCATCGTGTCCCTACGAGCACTCCTTACCACCCAAGCCAAGAGAGCGCACCATGAAACGCTTCCATCTGATGCTCACAATCGCCCTGGCGATCCTCGTTCTCGTGCCCGCTGCTGTCGCGCAGGAGAGATCGCTAGGGGGCTACGTCGTGTACGTCCCCGAGGATACGAACGACATCACGCGCCTCCGGGTCGAACGCCTTCGGGTCGAACGGCCACATGGACGGCCCCGTTACGTTCATATTCGACAAGGAGGCGACCGGCCCCGGCACGTTTGCGGGCACGTTCTCGCTCTCCGGTGCCGCGGCAGACTCCGGCACGACGGAGGACGCCCTCGCGGTCTCCAGCGCCGAAGGGGCCAACCCGCTGGTGGCCACGTTCCGCCGGACGGTCGAAGGCCGAAAGGGGACGCTCGTCCTCACGGGTGACGTGACCGTGGACCTCGCCGACCCTGCCGCAGGCGACGTCGACGGTTCGTGGCGCGTCGAGAGCGCGACGGGTGCCTACGCGGGTCACACCGGCGAAGGTGCCGTTTCGGGCTCCGCCGACTTCACCCTGCCGGAGCCGCGCGGAAGCGTCCGCTACGTCGGCCATCTCCGGTCAGACCGATGACCAGCACATCTCCAACCGCCCTGAAGCGCGGGCTGACGCTCGTCCCCGCGACGGGCCGTCCAGTTCGCGCTCTTCATGGCGATAGCGAACGTCGGGTTCGTGTCCGGCTCGGCGCTCGTGGGGGCGCTCGCGGCGGCCTTCGCGTCGGCGCAGGTGCTCTTCGCGGTGGCGGTCGTGCTCGTCGCCGCCGGGCTGCTGCTGCGCGTGGACGTGGCCGCGCACGTCGCCCGCGTGGCGGCCCTCGACCCCGCCGTGGCAGGGCCGGCTATCGCCGCCGTGACCGAACCTCAAGCCGCCGTCTGACCCATGTCGTTAGATCTCTAGCGTATGTTTCAGAGAGGCGTAGGGGTGTGCGGGCGTGTGGGGGAAGGTCGTGGTCCCGCTAAACAGGACCCCCTCCCGAACCCCCATCCTCCCACACCCCGACACCTGAGTGCAAAGCACTCTGAGCTTCTCGTGCTTTCTGCTGAAGAGGTCACCGCTCCCATGAGAACACCCCTCCTCAGGCTGGTCGTTGCAGGCGTGCTCGCCGTAGCTCCGGGGGCGAGCTATGCGCAGAACGGTGCGTCGGCGCAGGAGACGCCGATCCGCTTCGAGCACCTCACCGTCGACGACGGCCTGTCGCAGAACTCGGCCTACGGCATCTTCCAGGACCACCACGGCTTCATGTGGATCGGCACGGCCGGCGGCGGGCTGGACCGCTACGACGGCTATACCGTGAAGGTTTACCGCTCCCTTCCGGGGGATACCACCACGCTCGCCGCCGACAACCCCGGCCGCTTCCTCGAGACGCGCGACGGGACGCTCTGGATCGGGACCCGACAGGGTCTCAGCCGGATGGACCCGGCGACCGAGCGCTTCACCACCTACCGGCACGACCCGGACGACCCGGCGACCATCAGCAGCGACCGGATCACGGCGCTGGCTGAGGACCGAGCAGGGCGCGTGTGGGTGGGTACCGAGCGCGGCCTGAACCGGCTGGACCGTGCCACCGGCCGGTTCGAGCGGTTCGTCAACGACCCCACGGGGCCCCCCACCGGGCGCGACGTCATCAGCGCCCTGCACTTCGACGCGCGCGGCGTGCTCTGGGCCGCCACGACCGACGGCCTCACCCGCTTCGACCCAGCCACGGGCGCGAGCACGCGCTTTCTCGCCGCGCCCGAGCGGCTCCCGGCCAGCTCCCTGCTGGAGCCCGACTACACGACGATCCCCGTCCCCGGCCAGATCGACCACGTCTTCACCCGGCTCGCCGTGTGCCCCCAGGAGCCGGGCGTCCTGTGGCTGGCCGGCCGCGGCCTGACGCGCTTCGACACGCGCACCGGCGCGCACGCGCAGTTCCTGCCCGATCCCGGCAAAGCGCCGGGGAGCGCCGCCGACCTCGAGGCGAACCTGATCTGGGACCTCGTGCAGGACCCCGACGACCCCGACGTGCTGTGGCTCGCCTCGCGCCGGCGCGGCCTGCTCCGCTTCGACGTCCGAGAACAGACCTTCCGCCGCTACCTGGCCGACCTCGAGGACCCGCAGAGCCTCGGCGGCGACCGCCTCCTCAGCCTCTATGCGGATCGGGCGGGGCTGATCTGGGTGGGGACGCAGGAGGCCGGCATCAGCCGGTTCGACCCGGCCGGCGGCACCTTCACCCACTACCGGCACATCCCCGGCAACCCCAACAGCCTGTCGTTCCCCTCGGTGCGCGGCATCGCCGAGGACCGGAGCGGGGCGCTCTGGGTCGCCACCAACGAGGGCGGGCTCACGCGCATCGGCCGCGCCGCCGGGACCGCCGGGGCGGAGCCGTCCTTCACCCAGCTCCTGCCCGACCCGGAGACGCCGGGGGCGCTGCGCGGCATTACGTACCCGGTCCTGGTCGACCGCGCCGGCGCGCTGTGGGTGGGCACCACCGGCGAGGGCAACGACACCGGGCTGTTCCGGCTGAACGCGGACGGCCGGACTTTCACCCACTACCCCCACGTGCCGGGCGACGCCGCGACGCTCTCGAGCTCGGGCGTGCTGACGCTCTTCGAGGACCGCGCCGGGGCCTTCTGGGTGGGCACCGAGGACGGCCTCAACCGCCTCGACCGCGCCACCGGACGCGCCGAGCGGTTCCTCGTCGGGTTGCAGCCGCCCGCCTTCGTCAAGGCGCTCTACGAGGACCGCGCCGGGCGCTTCTGGGTGGGCACCTGGACGCGCGGCCTCGGCGAGATGGACCGCCGCACGGGCGCGGCGACCTGGTCGCTGCCGGGCTACCGGATCAACTCGGTCTACGAGCGCGCGCGGCAGCCGGGCGTGCTCTGGATCGCCACCTACGGCAACGGCCTGCTCCGCCTCGATACCCGCTCCGGTGCCGTCCGGGCGTTCGGGGTCGAGGACGGCCTGCCGGACCTCGTCGTCTACGGCCTTCTCGAAGACGGGCGGGGGCACCTCTGGATGAGCACCAACCGGGGCATCGCCCGCTTCGACCCCGAGGCGGAGACATTCTACACCTACGGCATGGAGCGCGGGATCCAGAGCTGGGAGTTCAACAACACCTCCTATTACGAGAGCCCGCGCACGGGCGAGCTGTTCTTCGGCGGCATCAACGGCCTCAACGCCTTCGACCCGTCCCACCTCACCGAAAACACGGTCCCGCCCCCGGTCGTCCTCACCGGGCTGCGCCTCTTCAACCGGCCCGTCGTGCCCGGCCCGGACGCGCCGATCCGGGTCCCGATGGTCCTGGCCGATACGGTGACGCTGCGGCCCGGCCAGGACGTGCTCACCTTCGAGTTCGCCGCCCTGCACTACAAGACGCCCGCCAGGAACCGCTACCGCTACCGGCTCGGTGGGTTCAACGAGGACTGGATCGAGGCAGGGACGGAGCGCACGGCCACCTACACGAACCTGCCACCCGGCGACTACATCTTCCGCGTGACGGCCGCCAACGCCGACGGGGTGTGGAGCGAGGAGGGGACCTCCGTCCGGCTCCGGGTACTGCCGCCGTGGTGGCGCACGCTCTGGGCCTACCTCGCCTACGGCCTGCTC
>JBBSMV010000051.1:0-13314 GCA_038232975.1 Rhodothermales bacterium | reverse complement strand
TCTCGTCGTCGCGGATCTCGCCGAGGGCAAAACGGGCGGCGCGGGCGAGTCCGGCTCGAAGAGCGTCTTCAGCCTGTTCGGCGAGCGCCTCGGCCCGGTCTGCCGGAACGCGGGCGAGGAAGCGGTTGGGGAGCGCGGCGAACGTGGTGTGCTCCGTGCCTTTCAGGTCTGGAAACAGGATGTTTTCATCTCCGAGCGCTTGGCGGATAGGCTGGAGCGCCTGCTCGGCGAGCCACGCCAGCAGGAACGAGCCGGCCCACAGATCGCTCGTCCGCCGCCCCGCCGCGATGAACTCCTGCACCGGCCCGAACGAAAAGAGCAGGAGGGCCTGCGGAGCGGCAGCCCCTGCTTCAGAGCGCTGGACCGTCGAGGAGTCGGGAGCGAGGGTCGTCATCCGATCAAGGGGGTAGCGCCGCTGAACTCCTCGTCGAGGAAAGACGGGATCAAGCTCGCCGTGGCGAGGGAGGTGGTTTTGCCGTCGATGGAGAGGTTCTCGCCGGGCGGAGCGAAGCGTCCTCCCAGGTGCGTCAGCACGGCGTCATAGTGCTTCGGGCCAATCCGCACCACACGGATGTGGAGGGGGGAGCCTCGGCGGTCGGAGTTCGTCAGCGTCACCTCTCGTTTTGTTCGGTCCTTGCCGAGTGAGAGGGGAAGGCCGAAGGTGGCGCGCCGGGCGTCGGATTCGCTCCGGGCGTCGGAGCGGAATTCCTTCATGCGCTCGCCGAGGAGGCGGATCGCCTCCCGCCAGCTTCGGGCGTCGATCCCCGCGCGAAGGACAGAGCCTGCACTTCGGTGGAGCGTAGCGAACGAGGAGTCGGTGGGGGTGGCTTTCACCATGCGCTCCAGCGTCATTCTCACGCGCCGGTCGAACGCCTTCGTGTCCAGGTCAGGGCCGAAGGGGGGGAAGTCTCAGGCCCTCCGAGGCCTGGACGAGGTGGGCTGCGAAGCTCCCCGCTCCGCGACGTGCTCGGGAGCCGAGTGCGCCGAGGTGGGCCGTGAGCCAGAAGGCGTCGACGGCTTCGAGTAGCGCCGCACGCCTCTGACCTTCGGGGTCCCGCCCTGGTGCCGATAGGGTGACGCGGAAAACAGTCCCGGCAGGGATATACCGGCGGTCGTTGTCGCCGAGCGTGGTAGAGAACCACAGGTACCCCATCGGGGATTTCCGCTGGTAATCGGCGTGATCGTCGATGCGTGGGAGCTCGTGCGGCTGGAAGGTGGGACCTGCTATGCGAACACGTAGAGGAGAGCCTCGTTTGGTGTCGCCGAAGACGACCGTTTCGAGCCTGTGGAGGTCGGGAAGGGCCGTGATCCCTCGCCCGCCGAGGAGAGCGCGGTACCAGTAGCGGAGCACGCCGCGCAGCGACGGCGCGCGCAACTCGCACGTCGTCTGGTCCACGCCCGACAGAAACATTGGGGTGAGCACCTCGCAATCGAACTCGGCTTTGTAGAGTGGCATGGGGACAAGTACGAGCAGCCTGCGGTGGCAAAATCATTCGTGGCGCACAGGCTGCCGGTCTCCACCCCTCAACGAGCGCGCGGTCTGTAGGCCCAAGCGTGGATTAGGGTAAGCCACCGCGTCGCATAAATGCAAGAGTACGCGAAGGACGGGTGCCCCGAGTTCAGGCCGGCCCTTGCGGACAGGTAGGATTTCGGGCAGGCTGGTGCCGTGCCAGCGGCTCCGTCGTTAGTGCGCGCCAAGTGGGGGCTGCCTGGGTCAAATCTGGGCCCGAGTTCCCTTATGGGCCTGCCTGATATTCGAATAGCGCCCCACCGGACGGTGAAGCGCTATTCAAATCGGGGCGGTCCGTGAGATGCGTGTGGGCTCTACTGGATTCGAACCAGTGACCTCGTCGATGTCAACGACGCGCTCTAACCAACTGAGCTAAGAGCCCGCGTGGGGCAGACGCAAAATATACCCCCCGACGCGAAGGGGAGGCAACACGCGGCGCGGCCGGCGGCCCGGCTCCGGCGTGAATCTTCGGTGGACGCGGAGACCTGAGAACTCGAAGCTCCTCCACCGTTCAACTTTCACGGATACCTCGGCCCGCGTAGTGCGGCCGTGCTGTACCATGCCTCGTGGCGATCCCCTCTCGTTGGCTGTCCGCCCTGTGCAGCACAATCAAACCCGGCCCTCTAGAGTTAGGGTCCACAACGGGCCTGCGCTCCAGCGGGTTCAACCCTCTGCCTCACGTCTCAAGATGACACGGTTCCCCGCCGATACCCAGCGCGCCGGCCGGCACGCTCCGACAGCCCGACCTCCTATGTCCCTCTCGCTCTCGCCTCGCTCGCCCGAGCCTGACGGCCCGTCGCAGGCTGCACAGGAAGCAGCCCTGGACCGGGCGATGGAGGCCGCGCGCGACCCGCTCGGCACGGTTGACCCGGTGCCGTGGCGCTACTACGTGCTCGGCGCGGAGACGATCTCGGCCCTGGCGTGGTTCTATGCCCGCCGCCTCGAGGACGAGATGGGAGCCGAGGGCGCGCGCGCGGCCTACGAGCAGTGGCGCGCCGTGCCGGGCTGGATCATCATCACCTGCACCCGGCTCGGTGATGCCGAGAAGATGGAGCGCGCCGTCGAGGACTGCCTGACCTCAGTGCAGCGAGCCTCGCTCTCGCTCTGGAGCGACAACGTCCCGACCAACTGGGTCACGGACCTGCTAGCGGACGAGCCGGAGCTGCGCGACCTCGCGGAGATTGACGCGGCGGCGGAGCAGGTGCTCGGCGTCCTGTGGTACGGCCACCCGGATCGGTCGTAGCCCGAGGCGGGGGGAAGAGAGAAAAGAAGGAAAAGAGAGAGGAGAGAGAAAAGAGGGCAATAGTGAGTGCCCGCTCTCTCCTCTTTGTCGTTCCTTTCTTCCCTCTCCTCTTGCTCTTCTCTCGCGCCCCCGCTTGCCATGCGCCTCCACCACGAGCACCCCTGGGACGTCACCCCGAAAGAGGCCGTCGCCCTCCAGCGCGAGCTGGCCGCCTACGTCCGCTTCGAGCCGCTGCCCGAGGACGTCGAAACCGTGGCGGGCGTGGACGTGAGCGTGCGCGACGACCGGGTGCGCGCCGCGCTCGTCGTGCTGCGGCTCCCGACGCTGGAGGTCGTGGACCAGGCGACGTGGGAGGGGCCGACGGCGTTTCCCTACGTCCCCGGCCTGCTCTCCTTCCGCGAGATGCCCGCCGTCCTCCCGGCCCTAGAAAAACTGACTGTGGAGCCGGACGTGTTCGTGCTCGACGCGCAGGGCTACGCCCACCCGCGCCGGTTCGGCCTCGCCTGCCACCTCGGCGTGCTCCTCGACAAGCCCGCCATCGGCGTGGCGAAGACGCGGCTCACCGGGCACTACGACGAGCCGGGGCCGGCGAAGGGCGACCTCGCGCCGCTCACCGACCGGGGCGAGGTGATCGGGTCCGTCGTGCGGACGCGCGACCGCGTGAATCCCGTGTTCGTCTCGGTCGGCCACCGTGCCTCGCTGCGGACGGCGGTCGCCCTCACGCTCCGCTGCGCCACGCGCTACAAGCTCCCAATGCCGACCCATCTCGCCCACCGCCTCAGCAAGCACGGCACGCTCTGACCGAACCGTTCGCTGGGGCAGGGGTTGGAACGAAACACCGAAGCCGCTACAGCTATGACTGCTCTCACCATCCATCTGCCCGACCGAGACGTGAAGCGCCTGCGCGAACGCGCCGAGGCCGTCGGAGTCTCCGAAGAGGAGTTCGTCCTCGCCAGCCTGCGCGATAGGCTCGAAGCGGACCGCGCCTTCGAGGCGGCGGCCCACCACGTAGTGGAGAAGAATGCGGAGCTGTATCGGCGGCTCGCATGACGCGCTATCTCACTCGCATGACGCGCTATCTCACCCGAGTCGAAGTGGAGCGGTTGCATACCCTCGTGCTCGATCAGTCCGGCGGGGCCGACGGGATTCGGGACGAAGGGGGGCTGGAGTCGGCCTTGGCCCAGCCGCAGCAGACGTTCGGAGGGGAGGATCTGTACCCGGAGTTGATAGACAAGGCGGCAGCGCTCGCCCACGACGAAAACGGGACGTGCTTCAAGACCGGGACGCGCTTCGCTCCCTCCGCCCCCGACCATGCGGACAGGGAGGGCATGTTTCAGCGGATGTGGCAGGCGAGATGAAGCAGAACGAGTTGGTCGCCTGGCTGCACGAGCACACGACACACGTCCCCTACGTTGTGGGAGTTGACCGGGCTGCTGGGGACGAAGCAGGGCGCGCGTTCACAGAGGGATTCTACGAAGGCATCGGGGCAGGAGAGTCCATCGAGCAGGCGGTACAACGGGGCAGTCCGAGAATACAGCCCCACGGTCTGCCGGATCACTTGGCACCCGTCCTAAAGGAGAATAAGGCAGCACTTCGCGTGCCGGAGGATTCAGAGCGTCCGTCCTGGCTACACCGTCGCACTCAGATGCAGCAGTGGGTGTTCTTGTTGGCTGGCATCGTGACTATTCTGGGCTTCATCTTCAACCTGCCGCAAAAGATAGAAGGTATGGTGCGCCCGGAGTCAGCACGCTTATGGGGCATCGTCCTGAATACGGACGAACAGCCCGTGGCGGACGCGCTCATCGACGTGAGGCGTGAGGAAGGGGCAGACACTCGCATTGGGCACGCGACCACGAACACCGACGGCACGTTCAGCTTTGTGGTGAAGAGTAAGTCGGAGGAATCCGTTTGGGTGACGGTCTCGTTGGACGGTCGGGTCGGCTACGAAGGGTATCTGGCTTTGCTGGGAAACAAGCGAATCGTGCTCGGAGGTGACGAACGATGACCAGTTTGCTTCTTGCTACGCTCCTGTTTCTCAGTGCCGGGTTGAACGCACCCGAGGGCACGTCGCCGAACGACTACCGGATCGCCGGGCGGGTAGTGATGTCAGACTCGGCAGCCGTTCCGAATGCACATGTCCGTATTCCGGGCTTCGACGCGCAGGCAACGGACCGCGACGGCTACTTTTACCTTCACCGTCTCCGACGCACAGCGAGAGACATATGTGCTCCGGAGTGGGGGTGACCTCTACATCGAGGTTCGGCACAGCGACCTCGTGATGCTCAGTCCGGCCGACGAGCATATCCGGCTGCCCCACAACCCGAACATCCAGAAAGAGTTTAGGATCGTGATGGTGCGGCGTGGCTCGCCGCTCCTCTACAGCGAGCCTATGCTGGAGTTAATATTCCGACGACGCCTGGAGGCAGCGAACGAGGCCAAAGAAAAGGAGAGCGCTCGGCGCGTAGCAGAGGCCGAGGAGGCCGCCCGGCTGGGGTTGAACGAAACAGAGCTACGTGCCGCACTCGCGGACTACAAAGAGCGCCTGCGCACCAGCCCCGATCTGCTCAAGCAAGGTCTGGCCGCCCTGGACGACGCTCAGGTGGCTGACGACGCCGAGACACGCGGTGCGAAGCTGGGAGAGGCAGAAACCAGCTTCCGGGGTGCGGTACGGAAAGACGAAGACGCCGTAGCGGGAGGGGAGGCCGCGCGCGAGCGGCTGCCGGATGCCTACTTCCAGCTCGGCACTACCTTTTTCAACAAACCCCGGTACGATAGCTCGCTCGTCTATTTCGAAAAGGCCGTCGCTGCCCAACCTGGCAATGCGAAATACCTCACTAGCCTTGGCCATAGTTTAAATCAGCTTGCCCGGTACGACCGAGCCTTGTCCACACTCCGCCAAGCACTAGCGATTAATACGGCCACGTACGGGCGGGACCATCCAGCGGTAGCCACCAACCTGGGCTACATAGGCTGGGTGCTCGCCGACCTCGGCGACTACGAGGAGGCGTTGGCTCATCTCCGCGAGGCGCTTGCTATCGCTAGCGGTAGGCAGGACTACCCAGCGATGGCTGTTCGCCTGAGCAATATCGGCTCGGTGCTCGACGAACTTGGTGACTACGAGGGGGCGCTGGTGCATTTCCGCAACGCGCTGGTCATCGCTGAGCAGTTCTACGGGTGGAATCATCCGGCGATGGCAATCGGCCTGAGCAATATCGGCTCGGTGCTGAAGGCGCAGGGCGATTACGAGGGGGCGCTGGTACACTATCGTGAGGCGCTAGCCATCGACGAGCAGCACTATGGGCGAGACCATCCAGAGGTGGCCATTCGCCTGAACAGGATTGGCTCAGTGTTCAGCAAACTTGGTGATTACGAGAAGGCGCTAACGCACCATTACGAGGCGCTGGCTATCGACGAGCGGCACTATGGGCGAGACCATCCGGCAGTGGCTACTGGCTTGAACGAGATCGGCGTAGCGCTCCTCAGGCTTGGCGACTACAAGAGGCCTTTAGCTCACTTCCGTGAGGCATTAACCATCGGTGAGCAGAATCACGGAAGGGACCATCCAACGATAGCTATCTACCTAAGCAACATCGGCTGGGTACTCGGTCAACTTGGCGACTATGAGGGAGCGATAATGCACTACCGAGAGGCAATGGCTATCCAGGTGAAGCTATTTCCCGCAGGTCATCCCTTCACAGACGTCGTCCAGAAGAATATGGATCGAGCTAGAAGCGCAGCCGCATCCGCACGTTGACGGTGCGCGGGGTGAGCCGCGTCGGGATGCGCTGCCAGATGCCGGTGGCGTCGGCGACGTAGGAGTACGAGATCGTGTTGGTCATGTCGAAGACGTTGAGCACCTCGCCGGTGAGCTCGAGCCGGACCGGGTTGCCGGTCGGACTCTTCTGCGCGAGCACGGCCTCCTTCGTGATGCCGAGGTCCACGCGGCGGTACTCGGGGTAGCGGCCCGAGTTGCGGTTGCCGGGGGCCTGGAGCGTCACCCCGCCGACGATCTGGCCTGGCGCGGGCGGCGTGTAGGGCGTGCCCGTCCCGAAGAGCGCCCGGAGGTGGACCTTCCACGTCGTGCTGTTGGGCACGTAGTCCTGCACGAAGAGCGCGACGTTGTGCCGCCGGTCCGTCGGGCGCGGGACCGCGCCGCTCACGCCGGGTGTGGGCGCGAGGAGCTCCTCGCTGGTTTTGAGGAAGCCGTAGTTGAGCCAGCTCTCGAGGCCGGGCACGAACTCGCCCCGGAGCTGGAGGTCGAGGCCGAAGGCGTAGCCGTCGGCGTCGTTCTGGCCGGAGTAGACCGTGCGGACGTTCTCGACGTCGTAGGTGATGAGGTTGCTCAGCGCCTTGTAGTAGGCCTCGGCGCGGCCGTAGAAACGGACGGAGGGGAAGAACCGCTCGACGCCCGTGATGAGCTGGACCGCCCGCTGGCTCTTGATGTCGCGGTTGAGCGTGCCGAGGATGACGTTGTTGCTCCCGACGGTCGTCGAGTCGTAGATCGGCTCGCCGCGCAGCTCGCGGTAGGTCGGGGCCTGGTGGTAGACCCCGCCGGCGGCGGTGACGGTCGTGACCTCGTCCCAGACGTAGCGCGCCGAGAGGCGCGGGCTGAGGGTCCACTCGTCGTTGAACGTGAAGTAGTCCCCGCGCACGCCGCCGGTGACGACGAGGCGGCCCGCCTGCGGGAGGAGGTCCACCGCGTCCTGGGCGTAGACCCCGTACTGCTCCTCGCTGAACGCCGTGGCGTCGGCGAGGCTGTCGAGCGCGACCTGGAGCGGGTTGCCGTTCTCGGCGCGGCCGGCGACGTAGCTGACCTCGAAGAGCCGGTCGTTGAAGTCGAACCGCCGGGCCGTCCAGCCGACCTCAGCCGCGTGGCGGCCGGTGCTCAGTTGGTACTGCCCCCCGCCGGAGAGCGTGGTCACGCGGACGTTGTTGTTGGTCGTGTCGCGCTGGCTCGCCGCCCCGGTCTGGATCAGGTTCGTCGGGTCGTCGGGGTCCTCGAACGGGTTATCAATGCGGAACAGCCCGACCGAGCCGGCGATGTTGAGCGTCTCGTACTCGTCGACGTCGAAGTACGACACGTCGTGCTCGATGCGGACCTTCGAGGAGAGGCGGTTCAGGAGGCGGACGCCGCCGAAGCCGAGCGTGTAGCCGTCCTCCTCGAGCCCGCTGAAGCCGAACGAGACGCTGCGCAGGTCCTGGAACGTCCCGAAGAACGTCCGCCGCCGGCTCGGGACGAGGCGGAAGCGGTGGTCGAGCAGCAGCCCGAGGCCCTGGACCTCGTGCCCCTCGGCGATGCGGTAGGTGACGGTGGTCTGCACGTCGGCGAACTCGGGGTCGTACTCGCCTTTCAGCTCCTGCGTCCCGAAGAAGCTCTGCGGGCGGGCGCTCCGGCCGGCGAGCGCGATGCCGAGCCGCCCGTCGAGGAGGCCGACCTTGACGTGTCCACCCGCGTCGAGCGTCGAGGCGTAAGCCCCGCCCTCGAGGCTGTTCTCGCCGTCGCCGCCAGGCCGGGCGTAGGCCACGTCGAGCGCGGACGAGAGCTTGCCGCCGTAGCGCGCCGGGAAGCCGCCGGCGTAGAGCGTGATCCGGTCGGTCAGGTCGAGGTTGACGATCCCCAGCCCTTCCTGCTCGCCCTGCTTGGTGCGGAACGGGGTGTAGACCTCGAAGCCGTCAATGTAGTAGAGGTTCTCGTTGTAGCCGCCGCCGCGGACCGAGTATTGGTACGAGGTCTCGTTGTTGCTCGTCACGCCCGGCAGCACCTTGATCGCCCGCAGCCCGTCGTTGAGCGGCGAGGGGATGTTCTGCGCGTCCTTCGGGTCGAGCGTGTAAACCCCCGCGTCCGAGGTGATCTCCTCCCCCTGGACTTCGACGCCTTCCATCTCGATGTCGGTCTCGTCGAGCGCCACGTCGAGCCGCGCCGTCTCGTTCTTGCGGACGCTCACCGAGTCGGTCTGCGCCTGGAAACCGACGGCGGAGACCCTGATCGCGTAGACGCCCACGGGGAGGCGGAGGCTGAAGGTGCCGTCGGCCTCAGCCGCCGTCCCGAACCCGGTCCCGTCAACGACGACCGATGCGCCGGGGATCGGGCCGCCGACGCCGCGCTGCGTGACGCGGCCCTCGATCTGCCCCAGGTTGTTCTGGGCGAGGGCGGCGGGCGAGATCAGGAGGGGGGCGACGCCGAGGAGGGCGAGGGCGCGGAGGAGTCGAGGCATACCGTCAGGGTGCGGGGCACCGGAGGCTAGGGAACGGAAACGGACGGTAGCGAGGGCGCAGCGGCGTCGGGGGCTGAGAGAGCGGGAGCGCCAATATAAGGCGTTGCGCCGCCCAGCCCTAACTCCGGCGCGAAAGGGGATCAGATTCTACCCTTTCGTGAGGATAACAGCAGCGCGGCCCCCAGCTTTCCCGTCCATCGCTCCGCTCAAGGACGGAAAAGCTGTCCCCCTCGTCAAGGGGGACAGTCGCGCGCAGCCGGGAGCGAAAGCGACTGCCAGGCGACAGGGGGTCACACCAGACCGAGCACGCGGACGATGACGAGCAGCTCGGCGGCGGGCATCACGAGGCCGAAGAGCGCACCGGCCATCACCTGCCCCGGCGTGTGCGCCCCGACCCGCACCCGCGCCCACATAAGCAGCGGCAGCAGGACGAGCAGCGGGGCGACCGTCACTGCCGTGAGGACGGCCTCGGTGCCCGGCGGGAGCTCGCGCCAGACGGTGAGCGAGACGAACAGCAGGATCGAGACGAAGCCGGCGAGGCTCGTCATGTGGACCGAGATTTTCCAGCGGAGGTTGACCAGCAGCAGCAGGGCCGTGTTGACGGGGTAGAGCAGCGCCAGGGCCACGAGCAGCGGCACCGCCGTCGTCCCGGCGAGCGCCATCACGCCCATGCCGGCGGCATACGAGGCGATGCCGACGAGGAACGGCTTGAGCCGGCGCTCCTGCCGCCGGACCTCCAGCGACTCGGCCTCGCCCCGCCGGATCATCCCGGCCACGTAGGCCAGCGGGACCAGGCAGAAGAACACGAGCGAGACCGCAACCACGAAGGCGATCTCGCGCCCCGGTGCGCCGAAGTGCCACAGGATCAGCCCGAACCCGACCGGCGGCAGCACGAGCGGGTTGATGAGGTACGACAGGACGTTGGCCGCCCGGTAGCCGGCGGCGGCGCGGGCCTCGGGGCGCGGGGCTGTCGCTCTGCCGGATCGCATAGTTCGAGAGAAGAGAGGGGAAGGAGAGAGGAGAAAGAGGAAAGGGAAAAGAAAGAAGGAGAGGGGCTTTCTCTTCTATCTCTTCTCTCTTTTCTTTCTCATCCCTCTTCTCTCAGTACGACCGGGCAAAGAGCACGCGCCCTTCGGAGGGCTGACCCGTCAGCAGGTCCTCGCCGCGCTCGTCGTCGCGCTCGAAGGGGACGACGCGGATCGTGGCCTTCGTCTCGTCCTTGATCCGGGCCTCGGTCTCGGGGGTGCCGTCCCAGTGGGCGAGGACGAAGCCGCCCTCCTCGATGGCCTCCTTGAAGGCGTCGTAGGAGTCGGCCTTCGTGGTGCGCGCGGCGCGGTGGGCGGCGGCGCGCTCGAAGAGGCCGCGCTGGATGTCGCCGAGGAGGTCGGTGACGGTGGCGGCGAGCGTGTCGAGCGGGACGGCCTCCTTGCCGTCGCGGTCGCGCCGGGCGAGCTCCACCTCCCGGTTCTTGACGTCGCGGGGGCCGACGGCGAGGCGGAGCGGGACGCCCTGCACCTCGTACTCGGTGAACTTCCACCCCGGCCGCTGCTCCTCGCGGGCGTCGACGTGGACCCGAACGCCGGCCACGTCCAGCTCCCGC
Organism: Rhodothermales bacterium; assembly: GCA_038232975.1. Taxonomy (GTDB): domain Bacteria; phylum Bacteroidota; class Rhodothermia; order Rhodothermales; family JANQRZ01; genus JANQRZ01. The sequence goes on along the minus strand of JBBSMV010000051.1, from coordinate 2,746 downwards.
CGAATGGTCTCGATGGTGTCGAGGACGGCACGCTTGTCGTCCTCCTTGTTCGCCCGGTAGATCGGGACGATCACGACCTGGACCGGGGCGAGGCGCGGCGGGAGGACGAGGCCCTGGTCGTCGGCGTGCGTCATCACGAGGCCACCGACGAGCCGCGTCGAGACGCCCCAGGAGGTCGCCCAGACGTACTCCTGCTCGTTCTCCGGATTCGTGAACATGCAGTCGAACGCCTTCGCGAAGTTCTGCCCGAGGAAGTGCGAGGTCCCGGCCTGGAGCGCCTTGCCGTCCTGCATCAGCGCCTCGATGGCGAAGGTGTCCACGGCACCGGGGAAGCGCTCGCTCTCGGTCTTCGCGCCGCGGATGACCGGCATCGCCATGTAGTCCTCGGCGAAGGTGGCGTAGACGTCGAGCATCCGCCGGGCTTCTTCAATGGCCTCCTGCTCGGTGGCGTGGGCGGTGTGGCCCTCCTGCCAGAGGAACTCGGAGGTGCGGAGGAAGAGCCGCGTCCGCATCTCCCACCGGACCACGTTGGCCCACTGGTTGATGAGGATGGGCAGGTCACGCCACGACTGGATCCACCGGCTGTAGGCGTCCCAGATGATCGTCTCCGAGGTCGGGCGGACGATCAGCGGCTCGTCGAGCTTGGCCTCCGGGTCCACGATCAGATTGCCGTCGGCGTCGGTCTTGAGCCGGTAGTGGGTGACGATGGCGCACTCCTTGGCGAAGCCTTCGACGTGGGCGGCCTCTTTCGCCAGAAAGCTTTGGGGGATGAAGAGCGGGAAGTAGGCGTTGCGGTGCCCGGTCGCCTTGAACATCCCGTCGAGGGCGCGTTGCATGGTCTCCCAGAGGGCGTAGCCGTTGGGCGGGATGATCATCGAGCCGCGCACGGGCGAGTACTCGGCGAGGCCGGCGGCGCGGACGACGTCGACGTACCACTGCGCGTAGTCCTGGGAGCGGGGCGTGATGGCGTCGGCCATAGCGGGCGGGGCGAGGAGAGGGCGACGAACGAGGCGCGCCCCGACCTGCCGGGGCGCGTGGGGAGCCGGGAGCCTCGGCAGGACGCGGGAGCGCTGGCGTGCTGTTACTTCGTGCTGTTACTTCGCAGCGCAGCGCGGCGGCTCCTGAGCAGAGGCGGCCGAATATACCGTGCCCGGCTGTATGCCCGCAACGCGCCTCCCCGGCGAGGGACCTTCGGTGCGCCCCGCCGGTACACCGCTGGACGCTTCGCCCGGACGCGTCGGCGCCGCTCGTATCCACCGATTCCCCTCGCTGCCATGAACGCGATCTCCCGCTCCTTCCTCCCGCTCGTGCTCGCCGCAGCCTGCCTCGGGCTGTCCGGCTGCTACACCCAGCTCGGTGCCGACACGGCCCGCGCCGCGCGCTCCGACGGCTACCGCCTCCCGGCCGACCGCGCCGGAGACGGGGCGGCCCCAACGCAGACCGGCGAGACGGCCCGCGTCGGCCTCGGCTACGATCCAGGCGTCGAGGAAACGGCCTATGAGGCTGGGGGCGTCTACGGAGAGGGGGCATACGGCGACGGCACCGACGACGAGGTGCGCGTCACCCGCTACCGCTACGAGGACACGGTCTACGAGGACTATGACCCGTACTACGACGGCTACGCGGATTACTACGGCGGCAGTTACTACAGCCCGTACTACGTCAGCTACGCGCCCTACTACCGCCCGAACCGCTGGCGCTGGCACCACTTCTACTCGCCCTACTACCCGGCCCCGTCGTGGGCCTACGGCTACGACCCGTTCTTCGACCTCCGCTACCGCCACGGCTGGGGCTTTAGCATCGGTCTCTACTTCGGCTCGCCGTATGCGGGCTACTACGACCCGTTCTACTACGACCCGTTCTACGCGCCGTACTACGGCTACCACGCTCCGTACTACGGCGGCTATGGCGGTTACGGGAGCGGCTACTACGACGGCTACGCGTCGGGGTATACCAACGGCTACTACGACGGCGGGTATTACGGCGGCGGCTATCACGGCAGCGTTCACCACCGCGGACCGCGCGGCAGCATCCGCACCGCGCTCGGCTCCAGCCGAACGCGCCGCCGTGCCCTCTCGGACTACGCGCGTGACCGCAGGGACGACGTGCTGCTCGACGCGCCGCTCGGGGTTGGCAGCGTCCGCGCGCTTGCGAGCACGAACCGGCAGCACGTCCTTGCGCAGCAGGCGACAGCCCGCACGTCGGCCCGCCCGAGCGCGCCGGTTCGCACAGACGCACCGCGCGCAGGGACCGGACGCGCGGACGCGCCGCAGCCCGGCACCACGCCGCGCTCGGGAAGCGTCTCGGCGCAGCCTACGCGCCCGCGCACGCCGCGCGTGACGACGCCCGAGGCCACGACGGTGCAGCCCTCACCGCGACCGCGGACCCCGTCGCGTGTCCGCCCGAGCGCGCCCGTGCCGGACCGCACCCCGCGCGTCACGCCGCAGCCGGACCGGACCCCGCAGGTAAGCCCGCGGCCCGGCAGCACGCCTTCGGCCACGCGCCCCGCTCCGGAGCCTTCGACGCGCCCGGCCCCGCAGCCTACGACACGCCCGACGCCACGGCCCGCGACGCGCCCGGCCCCCAGCCGCTCGGAGCCGTCGCGCCGGCCCAGCGATGACGACGGGGCGCGGCCCAGCTCCTCCAGCCGCCCGAGCGCCCGGCCCAGCCCGCCGCCGTCGCGCCCGTCGCCGCCGCCGAGCGCACGGCCGAGTGCGCCGCCGCGCTCCGGTGGGTCCAGCGCCCG
>JBBSMV010000050.1:0-13449 GCA_038232975.1 Rhodothermales bacterium | reverse complement strand
GGGCCTTCTTCTCCTCCTCCATCTTGGCCGTCACGAACTCCATGATGTCCGGGTGCCACGACTTCAGCGTCTGCATAATCGCAGCGCGCCTCGTCTTACCTCCTGATTTTATTGTACCTCCGGTCGCGTCCTGCACTTTCATGAAAGAGACCGGGCCGGAGGGGATGCCGCCGCCGGAGAGCTTCTCGCGTGTCGAGCGCAGCGTGCTCCAGTCCGCCCCGACGCCGGAGCCGAACTTGAAGAGCCGCGCGCTCTCCTCCATCAGCTTCCAGATGTCGTCAATGGAGTCGCCGACGGCAATGATGAAGCACGCCGACCCCTGCGGGCGCTCGTAGGGGTCAATGGACTGGATGCTATCGCTCTGCGGGTCCCAGCCCCAGATCGTCTTGCCGCCCGAGTCGCGGACGCCGTACTGGTGGTGCAGCCCGACGTTGAACCAGACGGGCGAGTTGAACGCGCCGAACTGGTTGACGCAGAGCCAGGTCAGCTCGTCGTAGAACGCCTCGGCGTCGGCCTCAGAGGCGAAGTAGTGCTGGTCGCGGCCCCAGTCGGCGATGGTTCGGGTGACGCGGTGGACGAGCTGCCTCAGACTGTGCTCGCGCCGGCCGTCGGCGGGGGAGCCGTTGCCGGCCGAGAGCGCCCCGTAGAAGTACTTCGAGGCGACGACGTTGGCGGCGAGCTGGCTCCACGAGGCCGGGAACGCGACGTCCTTCTGCTCGAAGATGACCTCGCCCGCGTGGCTCTTGATGGCCGTGTCGCGCCGCTCCCAGGCGACGCTGTCGAACGGGTCCTCGCCCTCGGTCGAGAAGGTGCGCTCGATGGGGAGGCCGTGGGCGAGGGCGTCGGCAGGCGGCATGGCAGCGGGTGTCGTGCGGGGCATGGCGGGGCGTCCGTTATTGATCCGTGGGTGCGATTCGTGCGCGCGAGGCGTATCTGGTAAGTAACGAGCCGCACGTGCGCTCTGGCAAGTCAACTTGCCCACACGATATCTACACCCATGCGCCCAGTTTTGTGCCGACTTGTCCACACCGCACGCTCGCGCTGATAGGCAGCTGAGGCAGCGTAAACGGGGATCGGATAGCCGTTATCCCGAATCGTACACAGCACCTTGCCCTTTGTGGACAACCTCACCGTGTCCACGTCCTCTCACCTCGGAACAATAACAGACCTTCAGCCGGGGAGATAACGGCTCACCGCGCAGTCTACTCTGCTGCAAGGCCGCTGCCCTCGCCTGCCCGAGCGCGTGGTAATCCGACCACACCTCGGACACGCTCACCGTCCGCTGACTCACCGCTCGTGAGCCCTCGCCGACTCACCCGCGAGAGGATGCGGCGCAGCGCCGGTGGCCTGTGGGGAATAGAGTCTCACGCCCCGGCCACAGAGACGCGTGGCCGGGGCGCGGAGGCTCGCGCGCAGGTCGGCAGCTAGAAGTCGTCGTCGTCGAAGACGAGGTCGTCCTCGTCGTCCTCGAGCTTGTCTTCGTCTAGCTCGTCATCGTCGAACTCATCCTCGTCAAGGTCGAGGTCGTCCTCGTCGAGGTCGAGGTCGTCGTCCTCGACGAAGGGGTCGTTGTCGGTTTCGTAGGCGAGCGGCGTCGCCAGGGCAAGCGGGTCCATGTCGTCGTCGGCTGGCAAGGGGGAAGGGCGAGAAAGGACCGGGCCGCCACGACCGTTCCGCACGTCAGGATCGGAGCGCGCGAAACTTCGAGTGGTCTTGGCAGGGCACCCGGCGGTGAGGTGGTAGTTTACGAAGTTCGCACGCCTCTCACCACACCACACATAAGAAAACGCACGGCCACGCCCATGTATGACGCTGAACGCAGCGCTTATCCGCACCCCGAAGATTTCAAGGTGATGCGGCCCGAGTACGTCGAGTCCGAGGACGAGGGCGACGTGCAGGCGATCATCACGGTCGCCCCGTTCCGGGTTGTCGGCCGGAGCGCGACCCGGCCCGGTGCCCGCCGCGCCGCGCTCTACGAGGCCCACAAGACGTACCGCAACTACCACCCCTCGCACCGCATCCCCAGTCCCTACCCGGACGAGTTCACCGACCTCGACGGCACCCGGTGGAGCCGCGTCAAGGCCAGCCAGCGCGCTGACCTCGGCGACTACAAGTTTCTCCTCGAGGGCGACGACGAGGAGGACTACGCCGACATCGAGCAGATGCTCGCGTGGGACGTCCGCCTCGCCTCCGACGACGAGTAGCCCATCCCGCTTTACGATTCTGTAAGCGCGTGCCCGGTCGGTCGGGCGCGCGCTTTTTCGTTCACCCAACGGGGTATTTTCCTCTCCGCCCCCGATGCCGATGCCGCGCCTCCTGCTGCTCCTGCTGCTCGCCCTCGCTGCGTGCCGCACCGTCCCCGACCGCGTGACGGTCGCCTCGGTCCCGGCCATCGGGCCGGCCCCGACGGACACGACGGTGGCCGCGACCGCGCTCCAGGCCGGGCCGATGCTCGGCTACGCGACCCACCGCGAGGTCTCGGTGTGGGTGCAGACGACGCGGCCGGCGGCGGTCCAGGTCCGCTACACGCCGCTCGAAGCCTCGGGCGACACGCTCGGTGTGCCGGCGACGGCGGGCGTGACACCCCCCACCGCGACGACCGCCGAGGGCGACCGCATCGCGCTCGTCCGCATCGCCGGCCTCGAGCCGGGCACGCGCTACGACTACGAGGTGCTGATCGACGGGGCCGAGGTGGCGCGGCCCTATCCGACGACCTTCCGCACCCAGGGCCTCTGGCAGTGGCGCACCGACCCGCCCGCGTTCACCGTCGCCGTCGGCTCGTGTACCTACGTCAACGACCCGCCCTACGACCGCCCCGGCAAGCCTGCCCCTGATCCCCGCCTCCGCGGGGAGGCGGGGGGCTACGGCGGCGACTACCAGATCTTCGAGTCGGTCCGCGCCCAGGCCCCGGACCTGATGCTCTGGACCGGCGACAACGTCTACCTCCGCGAGACCGACTGGTGGAGCGAGGCGGGCATCCGGTACCGCTACGCCCACACGCGCCGGCTGCCGGAGATGCAGGCCCTCCTCGCGGCCCAGCCGAACTACGCCACGTGGGACGACCACGACTACGGCCCGGACGACTCGGACCGCTCCTACGTGCTCAAGGGCGAGGCGCTCGACGCGTTCGCCGACTACTGGGCGAACCCGACCTACGGCCTGCCCACACTGCCCGGCGTCTTCGGCCAGTTCGAGTGGGGCGACGCAGCGTTCTTCCTCCTCGACGACCGCACCTACCGCACGCCGAGCGACCTCGTCGAGACCGAGCCGCGCCAGATCCTCGGCGAGGCCCAGCTCGCGTGGCTCCTCGACGCGCTCACGGCGAGCCGGGCACCGTTCAAGATCGTCGTCTCCGGCGGGCAGGTGCTCAACCCGGTGCCGGTCTACGAGACCTACGCGAACGTCGCCCCCGAGGAGCGGGCGCGCCTGCTCGCCGGGATCGTCGAGCGCCGGGTCGAGGGCATCGTCTTCCTCTCCGGCGACCGGCACCACACCGAGGTGATCCGCCTCCAGCCCGAGGGGTTCTACCCGCTCTACGACTTCACCAGCTCGCCGCTGACCGCCGGGGCCGCGACCCCGAGGCAGGAGTTGGAGCACCCCGCCCGCGTGCCGGGCACGCTCGTCTACGGCCGGCGCAACTTCGGGACCCTGACCTTCACCGGCCCGCGCACCGACCGCACGCTCACGATGCGGACCTTCGACGCCGACGGCGCGCTCCTCTGGACCCACGCCGTCCGCGCCGCCGACCTGCGGCTCCCGGCCCCGCGCTGATCAGCGCGCCTCGGCGTGAACGAAGGAAAGGGTGGTGCCCCCGTTCTCCAGCACGAGGTCGGTCTCCGTCAGCGTCTCGATGGCGTAGCGGCGGTCCTCGCTCGGCTCGCGGACGACCAGCACGGTCCCGTCGTCGTCCAGCGCCCACCGGGTGTTCAGGGTCGCGCCGTCGGCGAAGGTGAGCGTGAGGGTTCCGTTGTCGCGGAAGTCGTAGCGCTCGGCCAGGTTGAGCTCGGCCGGCGCGTCCACGAGCACCCACGGCGCGCGCGTCATCAGGTCAACGGCCTCGTCCGTCGTGGAGTCGCACGCGGTGAGGGCGAGGAGGCTGCCGAGGACGAGGAGCAAGGGGATACGCATGGTGGTGTGCTGCTGAGTCGAGCGTGAGTTGATTAGGGGAGTTGAGGTGCGGGCGAGCCGCTAGGCGGCGGGCGACGCCACCTCGCCGATCTTTTCGAGCACGACGGCCGGTTCGAGCGCGCGCACCCAGACGGTGTCGCCCGGCGCGAAGCGCGTCCGGTTGTCGGTGTGGACGAGGCAGTCCACGCCGCCCGGCCCGCCGAGGTGGACGCGGTAGGTGATGTCGTGCCCGCGGTATTCCCTGGCGAGAACCGTGCCTTCGAGACTGGCGGTTCCGTCCGGGGCGGCGGCCAGCGCGAGGTGCTCCGGGCGGATCGAGAGCAGCACGGTCCCGGCGGCCGGCCGGTTCAGCCGGAGGCGGCCGAGGACGGTCTCGGCCTCCTCCCCGTCGGCCTGCGTCAGCAGGAGGTTCGTCCGGCCGAGGAACTGCGCGACGAAGAGCGTGCGCGGCGTCGCGTAAATCTCCTCCGGCGTCCCCGTCTGGTCAATCCTCCCGTTCTGCATCACCGCCACGCGGTCGGCGAACGAGAGCGCCTCCTCCTGGTCGTGCGTGACGAGGAGCGCGGTCATGCCTTCGCGCTTGAGCAGGGCGCGGACGCGCTCGCGCATCTCCTGCCGGAGCAGCGCGTCGAGGTTCGAGAACGGCTCGTCGAGCAGCAGCAGGCGCGGGCGCGGGGCGACGGCGCGCGCCAGGGCCACGCGCTGCTGCTGCCCGCCCGAGAGCGCGTGCGGCCGCCGGCCCTCCAGCCCGCTCAGCCCGACGAGCCGGAGCACCTCGTCGGCGCGCTCGCCGCGCTCGGAGCGGGGCAGCGCGCCGAGGCCGAACAGGACGTTGTCGCGCACCGAGAGGTGGGGGAAGAGCGCGTAGTCCTGGAACACGAACCCGATCCCGCGCCGCTCCGCCGGCACCGGCGGCCCGTCGCCCACGAGCACCCGGCCGCCGAGCGCGACCGTCCCGCCGTCGGGCCGCTCGAAGCCGGCGATGCAGCGGAGCGCCGTCGTCTTGCCGCACCCGCTCGGCCCGAGCAGCGCAAACGTCTCGCCCTCGGCGACCTCGAACGAGAGGCCGTTGACGACCGGCAGCGCGCCGTCGGCGAAGCGCTTGGAGAGGCACGAGACGGTGAGGAGCACAGGCGTGTCGAGTTGCGAGGGTCGAGTGTCGAATAGGTGGCGAACCGTGAAGGTACCGAGACCACCGCGCCTTGCACCCGTAGGGGCGAACGGCCGTTCGCCCGAGGACGGCACCCCGTTTCCCAGCGGCACCCGTAGGGGCGACCCCCCGTGGGCGCCCGGTTTCAGGATGGCACGCGGCCCTCATACAACGCGGTGCCGCAGGAGGCCCACGAGCACCGTCGAGGTCAGGATCAGGACGAGGGCGTAGGGCGCGGCGACGCTGAAGAGCGACTCGCTCGCCGCCCCCCACGTCCGCATCGCCAGCGAGTCGAAGCCGAGCGGGGAAAGCAGGAACGTGATCGGGAGCTCCTTGAGCGCCGAGAGGAAGACGAAGGCCACGCTCACCACCAGGCCCCGGCGCAGGAGCGGAAACGTCGCCGCGAAGAACGCCCCGAGCGGCGAGCGGCCGAGCGCGCGCGCCGCCTCCTCGAGCTGCGGCGGGGCCTGGTAGAGCGCGCTCCGCACCGGCCCGAGCGCCTCGGCCAGGAAGTGCAGCGCGTAGGCGACGACCAGCAGCCCGAGCGTCTGGTACGCCCACGGCACCGTCCGCAGCGAGAAGAACACGAGCGCGAGCGCGAACGCCAGCGGCGGCGTGGCATAGCCGAGGTACGCCACCCGCTCCAGGAGCCGCGTCCGCCGCGACGCCTTGCGCACCCCGAGGTACGCCACCGGCAGGGCGAGCGCCGCCGCCAGCAGCGCCGCCGCCGCGCTCGCGCTCGCCGAGTCCCACAGCGCCGCGCCGAGTGCCGCCCACGTCCCGTGCTCCGCCCCGCGCCCGAGCCAGTAGAGCACCGTCACCACCGGTAGCCCGACCGACAGAAGCCCGAGGCCACCCGCCGCCCCGAGCGCCGGACCCTGCCACGCCCCGAGCGCCGCGCGCCGCCGGGGCCGCGCCGCCCCGCTGCCGGCCCGGTGGAACCGCCGCCCACGCAGCAGCCGCGCCTCGCCCCAGAGCAGCGCCCCCGTCAGCGCCAGCAGCATCAGCGCCAGCCACGCCGCGTAGACCCGGTCGTACGACGCCGCGTATTGCAGATAGACCGCGTAGCTGAACGTCTCGAACCGCATCAGCGACACCACCCCGAAGTCGCCGAGGACGTGGAGCAGCACCAGCAGGCTGCCTGCCAGAAACGCCGGCCGGAGCTGCGGCAGCACCACCCGGCGCACCACCTCGCCCCGCCCCGCCCCGAGCGAGCGCGCCGACTCCTCGAGCGCCGGGTCCAGCCCGAGCAGCGCCGCGCGGAGGTTCAGGAAGAGGTAGGGAAACGTGTAGAGGCTGAGCGCCAGCCACGCCCCGACGAACCCGCCCGGCCGAGGGACGACGAGGCCGGTGAGCGCCGCGAGCGTGCCGTTCGGCCCGGCGGTCGCCAGGAGCGCGTAGGCCATCACGTAGCCCGGCACCGCCAGCGGGAGCACCCCGAGGAGCGTCACGAGGCGCTGCCCCCGCACGTCGGTCCGCGTCACGAGCCACGCGAGCGGAAACCCCAGCGCCGCCGCCAGCCCGAGCACCGCCGCCGCCAGCCCGAGCGTGTTCCCGAGCAGCCGGAGGTTCCGCGCCCGGAAGACCAGCGACGCCAGCTCCCCCGGCTCCGCCCCGAACGCTCGCACCACGAGGTACCCCAATGGCACCAGCACGCCGAGCACGACCAGCGCCACCGGCCCCCACAAATACCACCGCGTGACGAAGGGCGAATGCCGAATGTCGAGCGTCCCCGACCCCCGACTCCCGACCCCTGGCACCCAACTCACAGCAGGTCTTCGTCGCGCAGCAGCCGGAGCGTGCCGTCGAGGTCGCGCAGCCGCTCGAAGTCCAGTGTGGGGCTGAGGCGGACGGCCTCCTCGAAGGGGAGGAGGTAGGGCGGGAGCCGGACGCCGCGCACGACGGGGTACTCGTGCACGGCGTCGGCGGCGTACTCCTGCGCTTCGGCCGAGAGGAGGTAGGCGAGGAACCGGAGCGCGCCCACCCGGTGCGCGCCGGCCCCGAGGACGCCGGCCCCGGTGACGAGCGCGAGGTTGCCCGCGTCGCCCGGCGCGAAGCGGTGGATGGCGACGGGGGCGTCCAAGTCGCCCTCTTCCTCCTCTTCTTCGTCCTCGTCCTCCTCATACTCGCCCTCGTCGCCGCCGTGGAGCATCCGCTGGACGTAGTAGTGGTTCGTCAGCGCCGCGTCTATCTCCCCGGCGGCGAGCGCCTCCAGCATCGGCGTGTTCGAGCCGTAGGCCTTCGGCTCCAGCGCCTTCATCCCCTCGATCCAGGCCCGCGTGCTGTCGGCCCCGTGGAGGAGGGTGAGCGCCGTCACGAAGTCCTGGAAGCTCGAATAGGTCGGCGTCCAGCCGATCCTCCCGCGCAGGTCGGTCCGCTCCGGCAGGTCGAGCACGGAGGCGGGGAGGTCCGCGTCGTCCACCGTCTCGGGGTTGTAGGCGAGCACCCGGAAGCGGACCGTCACCGGCACCCACTGCCCGCTCGACGGGACGTAGGCCGAGGGTTTCTGCAGCAGGCTGTCCGGCAGGTCACGCAGCAGCCCGGCGCTGCGGGCCGCGCCGAGCGCCCCGGCGGTGTTGGCCCAGAACAGATCGGCCTCGCTGCGCGCGCCCTCCTCTTCGAGCGCCGCGATCAGCTCGGCGTCGCTGCCGTAGCGCGCCTGCACGTCAACCCCGGTCTCCTCCCGGAAGCGGTCCACGATGGACTCGACGAGCGCCTGCTTGCGCCCGGTATAGATGACGAGGGCACCCGTGTCGGCGGCGTCCTCGGGCTGCGGCTCGGTGGTGCAGGCGGGGAGGACGAGGAGCAGCGCGAGGGCGAAGAGGAGCGGGCGGAGCATGGCGAGCAGGGGCTTGTTTAGATCGAGTCAAAATAAGCCTCGCTGTTTCTGCGCGCGCGAGAAGCGTGTGAAGACAGCGCCTCACGGCCCCAGGCGCGAGCTAGCCGGCCACCCGAGCGAGCATGCCCGGCCCCAGGCGATCCAGAGCCGATAGGATCGAGGGCACCAGCGGGAGGAGGTCCTCATACTGGTTCGAGACTGTGCGGAGAATCACGACACGGAGCGAAAGCCCGCTGAGATTCTGCTGGTACTCAAGCCCCTGGTCGATGGTGACGAAAGCGTCGAACTCTGCGTCTGCGGCCCGGAGCAGCGCGCCGTTGAGAAGCCCCGACCATCCATGCTTTGGCACCGTGGTCACCTCGTGTGCGGACGTGAGGCGGTACATCAGCTTGCGCGGCACGTTCTCATCGAGGAGCACGCGCATCAAGCGGCCTCGGCATCTTCAGGGGTGAGCTCAAGTGCATCATTGAGTGCGAGCGCGAGGAACGCCTCGGCTTGCTCACGGGCCACGCTCGGAAAGTCGTCGAGAAACGCCTCCAGCGTAACCCCAGCGCGGAGGTGGTGGACGAGCGAGTCCACGGGAACACGCGTGCCGGTGAAGACGGGCGTACCGCCGAGAAGGCCGGGGTGGGAATGGTAGACATCCGCGCGGTTCATAGAGGTTAATCGTTTGTGTTGGGAGCTGCAAAGCCCTCTGGGACCGCTCTGTCAGCTTTCACCCGCTCCGCCACGAGGTCTGCCACGTAGGTGTGGAACGAGAGCCTCGAAATCTCGCCCTGGTCCAACCGCTCCATCATGGAGCGCAGCTCCTCTTCCCGCTCTTCCGCCACCGCGAGGTTGGCCGCGATCCACTCATCGACGGTGCAGCCGAGCGCCCTGCACGCCGTCGCGATCTGCTCCCGTTCGGCTGCCGGCATCTCGTTGGCAATGACGTAGCGCGCGCGGCCCTCCGGCGTGGAGAGGCCCGGAGGACCGGAGATGGGGTTGGGGACGAAGTAGGTGAGCGACTTCTTTTTCTCGTTCATGGCAGCAGGAGGCCTCGTGGCAGCAGGGAGGCTCAAGATACACGCACGAGCCGCCGCGTCGCCGTCTGCGTGCCAGCCGTCAGCCGGACGAGGTAGAGGCCCGGCACGAGGCGGGCCGGCGCAAACGCCACCTCGTGCGTGCCGGCCGGGCGCGGCCCCTCGGCGAGCGTCGCCACGCGGCGGCCGAGGGCGTCGAAGACCTCGAGCCGCACGTCGGCTGCCGTGGGCAGGTCGAACGTCAGCGTCGTCGCCTCGCGGAACGGGTTCGGGAACGGGGCGCGGAGCGCGAAGGCCGTCGGTGCGGCCTCGCCCTCGGCGGCGGTCGTCGGCGGGGCGAAGGCGAACCGGGCGTAGACCGGGAGGTGGTCCGAGGTCGTCTCGACGTAGTCTTGGATCAACAGCACCTCGTCGAAGCGGTGCATCGACCTGTCCTCGTAATCGGCCTCGACGGTGCGCGGGAGCAGGATGTGGTCGAGCACCGACCCTGAGGTGCAGGAGAGGTTCGAGCAGAACGTCGGGACGTTGGCGAGGTCGAGGAGCTCGGTGGCGAAGCGGTAGTCGTCCGGGTCGTCGCGGAAGTTCTGGTAGGGCGAGGGGCCGCCGGCGATCGAGGACCGCAGCTCGTCGTTGAGGTCGCCGAGGACGACGATATCGGTGCCGATCTGGAGGAAGGGGTCGAGGTAGCCCTTCAGCGCCGCCGAGGCCGCCACACGGCGGTCGTAGCTCTCGGCGTCGCTGCAGCACTTCGCGTGGACGTTGATGAAGCGGACGCCGCGGACCGTCGTGTCCGGCAGGGTGACGTCGGCCCGGAGCAGGAGCGGCGGCCGGAAGGCGAACTCGTACGAGAAGTCGCCGAGGATCGTCTGCGCCGCGAGGAGTCGGACGACGTCAGTGTTGTAGATGAACCCGTAGCCGATGGCGAAGCTCGTCTCGTCCGGCACCCACTCGCCGGCATACGGCTGGCCGAGCGCCGCGACGAGCGCGTCGAAGTCGGCCTCGACGTCCATCTCCTGAACCGCCCAGAGGTCAATCTCAGCGGCCTCCATCACGGCGAGCACGTTCTCGAACTGGAGCGCGTCGTCGCTCGGCCCGGAGCTGCCGTTGCCGAAGTGCTCGACGTTCCACGTCGCCACGTCGAGCGTCGCCTCGGTGCCGACGGCCGGGAGGTCCTGCGCCGCGAGCGGAGCGGTAAGAAGGAGGAGCGGTAGCAGCAGACGCATGGGCGCGGGGATCGAGGGGAGGCGGGAGCGGGTCCAACCTACGCGCCGGGGCCGGGTTCAGCGGCGACGCGTCAAAACAGAGCAAAGACGGGGCGGACGCGATGGGTGGTGCGCGAAGCCCTGCCCCCGTCTGTAGCTTTCCTGCGGCACGGGCTGCGACCGTCCACAGTCAGTGAGGCCCGTCTGCGGTCCCCCGTCTCAACAACGCGCGACGCATGAGTGACACTCCCCTCCCGCACGAGGACGTGCTCCGCAGAGTCGGGGCCGTCGCCGACCGCCTCGGGATCGAGGCCTACGCCGTAGGCGGGGCCGTCCGCGACGGCTTCCTCGGCCGGCCCACGACCGACCTCGACTTCGTCTCGCTCGGCCCCGGCAGTGGCCTCCGGCTCGCTGAGGCCGTCGCCGACGAGCTGGGCGGGCGGACGGCGCACGTCTACGAAAGCTTCGGCACCGCCGCGATCCGCCTGCCCGAATCTGAAGGCAGCTTAGTCTTGGAGTTCGTCGGGGCGCGCAAGGAGAGTTACCGCGCCGACTCGCGCAAGCCCCTCGTCGAGGACGGCACGCTCGAGGAGGACCAGGCCCGGCGCGACTTCACGGTCAACGCCCTCGCCGTCGCGCTCAACGCCGAGCGCTTCGGCAACGTGCTCGACCCCTTCGGCGGGATGATCGACCTCGTCGGCAAGAAGCTCCGCACGCCGCTCGACCCGCTCACCACCTTCGAGGACGACCCGCTGCGGATGCTCCGCGCCGCCCGCTTCGCCGCCCAGCTCGGCTTCGACCTCGACGTGGATGCCCGCCGCACGATGCGCGAGAAGGCTCCCCGCATCGGGATCGTCAGCGCCGAGCGCGTCACCGACGAGCTGCAGAAGATCATGGCCTCGCCCCGGCCGTCGGTCGGGTTCGAGATTCTGTTCGAGGCCGGCCTCTTGGAGCCCATCCTCCCCGAGCTGGCCGCGCTCGCCGGGGTCGAGACCGTCGGCGGGCAGAGCCACAAGGACAACTTCTTCCACACCCTCGAGGTCGTCGACAACGTCGCCGAGGCGACGGCCGAGCGGCCCGACCGCGGGCTGTGGCTCCGGTGGGCCGCGCTGCTGCACGACCACGCCAAGCCCGAGACCAAGCGCTTCTCGAAGGCGCAGGGCTGGACCTTCCACGGGCACGAGGACCGCGGCGCGCGCAACATCCCCGGCCTCTTCCGCCGCCTCAAGCTCCCGCTCGACGAGCGCATGGAGGTCGTCCGCGACCTCGTCGCGCTCCACCACCGCCCCGTCGCGCTCGTGGACGAGACCGTCACCGACTCGGCCGTCCGCCGCCTCCTCTTCGACGCCGGCGACCGGATTGACGACCTGATGCTCCTGGTCCGGGCCGACATCACGAGCAAGAACCCGCAGCGCGTCCGCCGCTACCTCGCCGCCTTCGACCGGGTCGAGGAGAAGTTCGCCGAGGTCGAGGCCAAGGACCGCCTCCGCCACTTCGAGCCGCCGCTCGACGGGCACGAGATCATGGAGACGCTCGGTGCCGGCGAGGGCGTCGCCGTCGGGATCGTGAAGGAGTGGGTCCGCGAGGCGATCCTCGAGGGCGACATCCCGAACGAGCACGCCGCCGCCTTTGCCTACATGATGGCGAAGAAGGACGAGGCCCTCCGCCGCGCCGCCCTCTTCGACGACGTGGTCCGCAGCCTCGACGGGGCGGAGCGCGCCGCGACGGGATCCGTCAAGGAGGCCGTCTTCTGGGGCGACCTGCCGGCCGAGCACGCCGCCGCCGTCGCCGCGCTGCGAGCGGTGGTGGCGGAGACGCTCACCGCGAGCGAGGGAGAACCGGAGTAGAGGGGAAGCACGGCAGGGCGTAGTTTCCCGCCCTCTCTCACCAGATGCTGTGCTATGCCCGACCCCTACGTCTACCGCTTCGGAAACGGGACCGCCGATGGTAGCGCCGCCATGGAAGCGCTCCTCGGCGGCAAGGGCGCGGGCCTCGCCGAGATGAGCAGCATCGGCCTGCCCGTCCCGCCCGGCTTCACGGTCTCGACGGCCGCCTGCCGCTACGTCCTCGAGCACGGCGCGTGGCCCGACGGCCTGGAGGCCGAGGTGCAGGCCGGGCTGCGCCACATCGAAGAGGCCCTCGGCCGGCGGCTCGGCGACGCGGCGCGGCCGCTCCTGGTCTCGGTCCGCAGCGGGGCCGCCGTCTCGATGCCGGGGATGATGGACACCGTCCTGAACCTCGGGCTGAACGACGAGGTCGCGGCCGGTCTCGCCGCCGAGACCGGCAACCAGCGCTTCGCCCACGACGCCTATCGCCGCTTCATTGACATGTTCGGCGACGTGGTGGTGGGCGTCGAGCACGAGCACTTCGAGGCGGCTCTCGACGCGCTCAAGCAGGAGCGTGGGGTGGAGCAGGACCTCGACCTCGACGCCGACGACCTCGGCCGCCTCGTCGGGCGCTACCGCGCCGTCTACCGCGAGCACACCGGACGCGCCTTCCCCGACGACCCGGCCGAGCAGCTCCGGCTCGCCGTTGACGCCGTCTTCGCGTCGTGGAACAACGAGCGCGCCGTCCGCTACCGCGCCATCAACCGGCTCAGCGGAGGCGGGGGTACGGCCGTCACCGTGCAGGCGATGGTCTTCGGCAACACCGGCCCGGCGAGCGGGACCGGGGTCTGCTTCACGCGCAACCCCTCGACCGGCCAGCCGGGCCTCTACGGCGAGTTCCTGCCGAACGCGCAGGGCGAGGACGTCGTCGCCGGCCTCCGCACCCCGAAGCCGATCGCCGAGATGGAGGCCGCCTTCCCCGAAGCGTACCGGCAGCTCGCCGAGGTGGCCGACCGGCTCGAGCGGCACTACGGCGACATGCAGGATATCGAGTTCACGGTGCAGGAGGGCGCGCTCTACCTCCTCCAAACCCGGACTGGCAAGCGTACCGGGGCCGCCGCCGTCCGCATCGCCGTGGACCTCGTCGCCGAAGGTCTCGTCACGAAGCGAGAGGCCGTGCGCGACCTCGTCGAGCCGCGCCACCTCGACGGGCTGCTCCACCCCCGCTTCGCCGACGCCGCCGGCTACGCCGCCGACGTGATCGCGACCGGGCTGCCGGCCT
>JBBSMV010000049.1:0-13542 GCA_038232975.1 Rhodothermales bacterium | reverse complement strand
GCGGTTGACATCGGCCAGTTCGGCGGCGGTCCGGGCGGTGGTCCCGGCCACGAAGTGTTCGAGGAGCTTGTGCTGGGTCGCACGAGGTAGTTTGCTTCGTCGTCGAGTCATGGCGGAGAGTAAGCCACCAGACCTTATCTAGGTCAGCCCCTTTCGGATAGCCTAGCGTGGTGTACGGCGCGATTCCACCTTTCAAACGCCAGCGTTGTGGGCTGGTTCGCAGGTCTCACCCGCCAACTTTCGCCTACGCCGTCGCCTCAGCCTTTTCCTGGAGGGCAGCGCGCTTGCGGGCGTGCGGGTCGAGGTGCCGCTTGCGCAGGCGGAACGCCGTCGGCGTGACCTCGATCAGCTCGTCCTCGCGGATGAACTCGATGGCCTCCTCCAGACTCATCCGGCGCGGCGGGGTCAGCTTCTCGAAGTTGTCGGCGCTCGCGGCGCGGTGGTTGGTGAGCTTCTTCTCCTTGGTGATGTTGGCCTCGAGGTCCTGGTCGCGGCTGTTCTCGCCGACGATCATCCCGTCGTAGACCTCGTCCTGCGGCCCGACGAAGAGCTCGCCGCGCTCCTGGAGGTTGACGATGGAGTAGGGCGTCGCCTTGCCGCTCCGGTCGGCGACGAGCGCGCCGGTGGCGCGGTGGCTGATCGGGCCGGCCCACGGGCGGTAGCCGAGGAAGAGGTGGGTCAAGAGGCCCGTGCCTTTCGTGTCGGTCAGGAACTCAGTCCGGTAGCCGATCAGGCCGCGGCTCGGGACCTCGAACTCGAGGCGGACGCGGCCGGTGCCGTGGTTGACCATCTTGGTCATCTGGCCCTTGCGCATCCCGAGCTTCTCGATGACGACGCCCATGTACTCCTCGGGCACGTCAATCGTCGCCGTCTCGAACGGCTCGTGCGTCTTGCCGCCGACCTCTTTCGTGATGACCTGCGGCATCCCGACGGCGAGCTCGAAGCCCTCGCGGCGCATCTGCTCGATCAGGATCGCCATCTGGAGCTCGCCCCGGCCGAAGACGAGGTAGCGGTCCGGGCTTTCGGTCTCCTCGACCCGCATGGCGAGGTTGGTCTCGACCTCCTTGAGGAGACGGTCGCGGAGGTTGCGGCTCGTGACGTACTTGCCGTCGCGCCCGGCGAACGGCGAGTCGTTGACGCGGAACTCCATGGAGAGCGTCGGCTCGTCGACGTCGAGCGGCTTCAAGGGCTGCGGGTTCTCGGCGTCGGCGAGGCTCTCGCCGAGGCCGATACCGCCCATCCCGGCGACCTGCACGATCGCGCCCGGCCCGGCCTCCTTCGCCTCGACGCGGTCCAGCCCCTCGCTCACGAAGAGCGCCGTGACCTGGGTGCGGTCCGCCGAGCCGTCGCGGTGGCAGAGCGTGACGTGCTGGCGCGGGCGGAGCGTGCCCTGGACGACGCGGCCTCGCGCGATGGGGCCGAGGTAGGCGTCGGGCTTGACGTCGGTGACGAGGACCTGGAGCGAGGCCTCGGGGTCGCCCACGGGCGCGGGGACCGTCTCGATGATCGTGCGGACGAGCGGCGCGAGGTTGGTGAGCGGCACGCCGAGGTCGGGGGTGCACTGGCCGTCTTTGGCGACGGCGTAGAGGACGGGGAAGTCGATCTGCTCGTCGTTCGCGTCGAGGTCTATGAAGAGGTCGTAGACCTCGTTGAGGACCTCCTCGGGCCGAGCGTCCTGCCGGTCAATCTTGTTGATGACGACGATGGCCGGGAGGCCGAGCGCGAGGGCCTTCGAGAGGACGAAGCGCGTCTGCGGCAGCGGCCCCTCGGCGGCGTCTACGAGCAGCATGATGCCGTCTACCATGCGGAGCGTCCGCTCGACCTCGCCGCCGAAGTCGGCGTGGCCCGGCGTGTCGACGATGTTGATCTTGACGGCGGTCCCGTCGGCGGTCGTGTGGCGGATCGCCGTGTTCTTGGCCATGATCGTGATGCCCTTCTCGCGCTCGAGGTCCATCGAGTCCATGACGCGCTCGTTGACGGCCTCGTTGGCGCGGAAGGTCCCGCTCTGCCACAGCAGCGCGTCGACGAGGGTGGTCTTGCCGTGGTCCACGTGGGCGACGATGGCGATGTTGCGGAGGTTCTGCTGCTGCATGGCGGAGCGGGTCGGCGAAAAAAGGGCGGGCGACCCGGAGGCTCCGAGTCGCCCGTTGTGGTGGGGCGTGGCGTATACCGGGCGGCGCGGCGGTGGCTCCCCGCCGCGCGCGAAGATCGCGCAGATTGAGCGCTCTGGGCATCGGGCAGCTCGTAGGGGACTGATTAGTCGATCCCCCACCCTGGCTCGTCCTCGGCCGTCACGATCTCGTGGAAGACCGTCTCGCCGGTGCGCAGCATCCGCCGGACGTAGGGGTGGCACAGCCGGCAGTTGTGCCCGAACGTCGCGTGCGCCTGTACCTCCTCGACCGTCTCCGCCCCTGTGGCGTCAGCGACGGCTTTGAGGTCGGCAAACGTCTTGCCGAAGCAGGTGCACCTGTCAATGTGGACGCCCACTACTCGGCCCCGCGTAGGAAGGTGATGTGGCTGGGGACGACGCCCGCTCGGAAGCTGCCGACGAGGGCACCGTCCCGGTCGTGGATCGTCACCGTGCCCTCGGCCGTGAACGGGGTGTCCGGGTCGAGCCGGCCGACATAGAGGGCACCGCTCAGGGCATCGTAGGCGACGGCGTTGATGGCGGCCCCACCGACGTCGAGCGTGGCGGCGAGGGTGTTGGTAGCGGTATCGAAGCGGTAGACCGTGCGACCGTCGCTGTAGACGGCGACGACCTCCTCGGCCTCCGGCGCGTCCGAGGCGTCCTGCCCCAGGCTCGCTGTGCCGAGGGGCGTCGGGAGGTTCGCCCGCGCGACCACGTCGCCGCCTGCCCCGCCGAGCACCACGAACGCGCCATTGGTCTGCCCGACGACGTTGCCCTCCGCGTCGAAGGTGGTCTGCCCGGTGCATACGGCGACGACCTCGGCCTGCGCGTCGGCGAACACGAAGCGCGGCCCGTCGCAGCCCACGTCCACGCGCTCGATCTCGGCGTAGGTGGTTGCATCGAGGACCGTCACCGTCCGGCCCGCCCCGAAGTCGTAGTTCGCCACGTACACCCGGTCGCCGACGACAGCGATCCCGTCCGGGTTGCCGCCGAGGATCACCGTGTCCTCCACCGCCCCGCTCGCCGTGCCGAGCACGCTGACGCCGCCCTCGCCGAAGGTGTCGGCGTTGGTGAAGAGGTTCGTGACGAGCACCTTCTCGCCGTCGAACGCGAAGTAGCGAGGGTTGGGCACATCGTTGTAGCGCCCGACGCGCGCGTAGCTCTCGGCGTCGAGCACGTCCACCCGGTCCAGCGACGAGAGGTAGATCCGGCCTCCCAAGACGGCGACGCTCTGCACGAAGAGACTGCCGTATACCTCCTGTGCCGCGTCGGTCTCGGGATCGTAGACGACGAGGCCGCCGTCATCGGCCCCGAAGGCACCCTGGCTGGCGACGAGGACGCCCCCGGTGACGGTGATCGGCTCGGGGATGGCGGAGTCGCAGCCGACGAGGAAGAGCGGGAGAGCGAAGAGAAAAGCGAAAAGGACACGTGGCATGGGAACCGGGATGAGGTGGGTTAGAAGGCGAGGTGGACCCGCAGCCGGGCGTGGCGCGGCGGCATCGGGTAGCCGCGCACGACCTCGACCTCGGCGCTGAAGACGTTTTCGACGGCGAGGCCGAGCGCGGCGGTGAAGGTGGGGAACCGGTGCTGCACGCGAACCTGCCCGTCGAGCATGAACGCGGCGCGCAGCCACAGGCTGCCGTCGGCGCGGACGGGCCGCGCGCCGGTAAAGCGCCCACCCGCGTCGAGCCGGAGCCGGGTGGCGGGGCCGAGCGCGAGCGCGGCCTCGGCCCAGAGCTTGAGCGCGTGGCGCGGGACGTAGCGAAGCTGCTGGTCGTAGGCCGACGCTCCCGGCCGCGAGCGGTCGCGCGCGTCGGTGAGCGTGTAGATCGCCCCGCCCCCCGTCTCGGCCCGGCCGAGCCGCAGCCCGCGCCCCTCGGCCGAGGCTTCGACGCCGAGCGTGCGCGTGCGGCTCAGGTTCTCGGGCGCATAAAACCCTGCTGCCGCCGGCTGCCAGACGATCTGGTCGCGCAGGCGCGAGGCGAAGAGCGTAAGCTCGGCCGCGAAGCCGCCGTGCGCGAGGTGCGCGCCGAGGTCGGCCGTCCACCCGCGCTCTGGGGCGAGGTCGGGGTTGCCGCCGGGCTGCCAGAAGCGGTCGTTGAAGGTGGGGGCGCGGAAGGCGAGGCCGGCGCTCGCCTTGAGCCGCAGCGGTAGGGCCGCGACGGGCTGCACGTTCAGGCCGAGGCGGGGGCTGAGGGCTGAGAGCGTCCGCTCTGCGCCACCGCGCCGGAGGTAGAGGTCGGCGCGGAGCGCAGGGTAGAGCAGGAGCCGGCCGTACTCGCCCACCGCCCACGCGAACGCGCCGAGCCGGGTCTCCCCTGCCCGCTCGCGCAGGCTCGGGTGCGACGCCGCCCCGACGCCGCCGGTCGCGCCGCCGCCGACGAGCCACCGCGCGCCGACGAGCGCGCGCGCCTCCATCTCGCCCGAGGCGAGCGTCGTCCGGCCCGTGTCGTCGAGACCGAGCGCCGGGTTCCGGTAGCGGAGCGCGGCGCGCTGCACGAGGCCGCCCGCCCGGAGCGAGACCGGAGCGAGGCGCGAGGCCACGTCGCCCCACACGCGGAGGTGCCGGTCGGCCTGCCGCTCGCCGGCCGGAGCGCTGCCCGCGCTGCCCGGCAGGCCCCGGTCGGCCGCGCCGAGCCAGCCCGCGAGGCGGGCCGTCGTCGCGCCCGAGGCGACCTCGCCACGCGCGTAGAGCGAGGTGAGCGAGCCGTCGGCCCCGGCGCGGCGGACCGTCCGGCCGCCGAGTCCCTCGGTCGGGTCGAAGTAGGGGAAGTCGCCCTCGGCCACGCGCGCCTCGGCGGCGAGGACGCCCGACACGGCGACGCCCGGTGCCACCCCGCGCGAGCCCGCCGCGAGCCCGCTGACCGAGCGCTCGCCCCAGGCCCCGGCCGCGCTCGAAAGCACGAGCCGGTCCTCGTCCGCCCGCGCCGTGCGCAGGTTCACGACGCCGCCGACGCCGTCGGTGCCGTAGAGCGCCGAGGCGGCCCCGTGGAGCACCTCAACGGATTCGAGCAGGACACTCGGCAGGAGCGACAGGTCGAGCTGCCCGAGCTGCGGGTCGGCGATGCGGTGGCCGTCGAGGAGGACGAGCGTCTGCGCCGCGCCGGTGCCGCGCAGCGAGAGGCTCGCCAGCCCGCCCGGCCCGTAGCGCCGGACGAAGGCGGCCGAGCGCGCCTCGAGCAGGTCCGCCACCGAGTCCGAGCCGGTCGCCACGACGGCCTCGCCGTCGAGGACCGTCACGCGCGCCGGAGCCTCCGCCACCGCCACGGCCGAGCGCGTGGCGACGACGCTCACGGCGGGCAGCGTCGAGTCCGGCGGCGCGTCCGTGCCCGGACCGGCGACCTGCGCGGCGGCGGGCCGGGCGAGGCAGGCGATGAGCAGGAGGAAGAGGGGGCGCACAAAAAAACCCGAGCCTCCGTGGGAGGTCGGGTCGCCGGGCCGACCGGGCGCGCGGGCCGGGGTCGGGCGCAGGCCGAGGGCCGGTGCGCGGGCGCCGCAGTCCTCTGGTCCCGGAGGTCGCTAGGCGTGGACGCGCTCGGGCAGGTCTCCTGGCTCGCGGCGCGGAATCGTGCGATTCGTGCCCTCCGGCTCGGCATCGGCCTTCCCTCTCGTGCGAGAAGTGGCCTCCGCGTCGTCGCCGTCGGGCGCGCGCCGCCTACAGTTGCGGGTACAGCTCTGCTCGATGTTGGATCGGTGATTTTGGAGTTTGGATTGGCCGCGTTCGGCACCCAATCCAAAATCCCCAATCCAAAATCGTCAGATTCTCTTTTCACCCCGGCCGGGTGGCCGGCTCGGGGACCTGAGGCGTGTGGGAAAGAACGAGCCGCAAGATAGCGCGGCGCGGCGCTCAGCATCAACCCGGTCTCCGCGAAACTCGCAAGGAGGGCGTGCCCCCGGCGGGGTAACGCTTCGGTAAAACAAGGTTCACGTCTCCGTAACCGGATCGGGCCTGCTCCTCCCCTACTCTCCGTCTGTCCGCTCGGGGGATCGGACGCCTCCTCCCACGCCCCGCCCCCTTCACCGCCCTACTCCCTTTCCGAGGCTCTCATGAAGCCCTTCTCGTACCCCGCCTGCGCGCTCCTGGCGCTCCTGCTCCTCGCGCCGCCGGCCTCGGCGCAGTTCAACACGACCAACGAGCCGCTGCTCACGTCTACAGATGCGAGCTGGCTCACCTTCCCGCTCTTCACCGTCGGCGACGTCGTCGACGGCTACATTCCACCGGGCATCCTCGACGGCATCGGCGCTCAGGTGCTCGGCGGCGACGTGGTCCGCCTCTACGTCAACCACGAGCTGAACGCGGCCTCGGGCTATGCCTACACACTCGGCAACGGCACCGTGCTCACCGGCGCGCGCATCAGCTACTTCGACGTCAACCGCCGGACGTTCCAGCTCCTCGACGCCGGGCTTGCCTACAACCGCGCCGTCGACCGCTACGGCCGGGTGGTGACGAGCGCCCTGCAGATCAACGAGGGCGTGCAGGGTCCCAACGACGGGTTCGACCGCTTCTGCTCCGGGAACTACTTCGAGCGCGGCCTCTACGGCCTCCGCGACGCGATGTACGTCGCCGGCGAGGAGGTCTCGAACGACCGAGGCGGCCAGGCCTTCGCCCTCGACGTGGCGCGCCGCACGCTCATCGCCGTCCCGGTCCTCGGCCGCGCCGCCTTCGAGAACGTCACGCTCCTCGACGCGGGCAACCCGCGCGTCACGGCGATCCTCATCGGCGACGACCGCGAGGGGGCCCCGCTCACCCTCTACCTCGGCGTCAAGAACTTCCTCGGCAACGGCAGCTTCCTCGACCGCAACGGCCTCGCCGTCGGCAAGCTCTTCGCCTGGGTCAGCGACGAGGGCGACCAAAGCCCGCAGGACTTCAACGGCACCGGCACCAGCCGCGCCGGCCGCTTCGTCGCCGTCGACCAGTTCGACCCGAGGCGGGCCGGCCAGCCGGGCTACGACCAGGCCGGCTACGCCGACCAGGCGACGATTGACGCGATGACCGACGCCCTCGGGGCCTTCGCGTTCTCGCGCCCCGAGGACGTGGCGACGAATCCCGAGGACGGCTCGCAGGCGCTCTTCGCCTCGACCGGCCGCGGCAGCGCCTTCCCCGCCGACGACTTCGGCACGACCTACCTCGTCGACCTCGACTTCCCGGCGTTCACCCGGATTCCCGACCTCGACGGCGACTTCCCTGAGATTCCCGCTACCCTCACGATCCTCTACGACGGGGACGACGCCGGGAACGGGCAGTTCAGCGAGCCGCAGGCCGGCCTCCGCAGCCCCGACAACCTCGACTGGGCCCGTGACGGCTTCGGCTATGTCCAAGAGGACCGCTCGACCCAGAACGCGCCGTTCGGCGGCACCGGGGCCGAGGAGTCCTCGGTGTGGGCGCTCGACCCCGACACCGGCCTGCTCGACCGGATCGCGCAGATCAACCGCAGCGCCGTCCCGCCGGGGCAGGTGGACGGCGACCCGGAGGACGTGGGCAACTGGGAGTCCTCGGGGGTCCTCGACGTGTCGCAGAAGTTCGGCCTCCCCTCCTACCTCACCCTCCTCGTCGCCGACGTGCAGGGGCACAGCCTCGAGGGCGGCATCATTGATGCGGCGGAGTTGGTCGAAGGCGGGCAGCTGCTGTTCCTCCTCGGCGTCCGGCTGCCCTCGCCGGTGCGCCTGGCCGACGCCTCAGCGACCTCCCTCCCCGAGGCCGTCGCCCTCTTCACCGAGGCCGGGGCACAGGCGGCGTCGCGGACGCAGCCCACGGAGGTCGCGCTCGACGCGGCGTACCCGAACCCGTTCAGCTCGTCCACGACGCTGAGCTACGCCCTGCCTGCCTCGGGTGCGGTGCGGCTGGCCGTCTACGACCTGCTCGGGCGCGAGGTGGCCGTGCTCGCCGACGGCGCGGCCGAGGCCGGCGCGCACACGGCGCGGCTCGACGCGGCGGGCCTGGCGGCCGGCACCTACCTCGTCCGGCTCCAGGCCGGCGACCGGGTGCTCACGCAGCGGGTCACGCTCGTGAAGTAAGCGCACGCCTAGAGTGCTTTGCACTCAGGTGTGGGAGTGTGGGAGGATGGGGGTTGGGGAGGGGGTCCTTGTAGCGGGACCTCGACCTTCCCCCACACGCCCGCACACCCCTACTCCGCACTGAAACATACTCTAGCTGGCGCTCCCATTGGGGGCGGCTCCACCTCGGGGCCGCCCCTTTTGCGTCTCGGCGCGCGGCTGTCCCCGCGCCCCGCCGCTTGACGTTTCACAGAGCGTAGGTCCTCTTGCACCGCAAGCACCCGCCAGCAGGCGATGCTCCACTCGTTCACCCAGCCCCGTACCGCTATGCCTTCCGCAGACCACCTCACCCTCACCGGCCAGCTCACCGACGCGGGCAGCGGCGTCCGCTACGCCTTCGTCGAAGCCTACGACGCCGACGGCCCCGCGCCGCAGGACGCCGACCTCCTCGGCTCGACGACGGCCGGCGAGGACGGCACCTTCGAGATCTCCTTCCGCAAGGCCCTCGCCGGCCCCGACGACCTCCAGATCGTGCTCGGCGTCTACACCGCCGACCGCCAGCTCCTCCTGGGGCGGACGACGCCGAAGCCGTTCCCCGCGAACAAGCAGACGCTCGACCTCGAGGCGCTCGACGTCTGCGACTTCAAGCAGCTCAAGGGCGGCCATCCGGTGCCGCTCCACCACGGGATGACCCGCATGGGCAGCCGCGGGATCGAGTCGGTGCCGAAGTCCACCGTCCCGCAGGGCTACGGCCGGTTCGGCCGCCTCTTCCCGCTCCTGCGCGGGCACGTTCCCGAGGACTTCCTCCTCGAGGCCCTCGGCCGCAGCGGCGGCGTCATGGACGAGCGCGAGGGCGGCGGCGGCGAGAGCACGACGGTCACGGCCGGCCTCGCCTTCTTCGGCCAGTTCGTAGACCACGACATCACGCTCGACACCACGTCGAGCTTCGAGCGCCAGGCCGACCCCGACGCCATTGGCAACTTCCGCACGCCGCTGCTCGAGCTCGACAACGTCTACGGGGCCGGTCCCGAGGCGATGCCGTTCCTCTACGACGGGCCGAAGATGCTCGTCGAGAAGAACTGCCACGGCGTGCTCGACCTGCCGCGCAACAGCCAGGGCCGCGCCCTCATCGGCGACCCGCGCAACGACGAGAACGCGATCCTCGCGCAGCTCCAGCTCGGCTTCCTGCTGTTCCACAACGCCGTCGTCGAGTACCTCCGGGCCGAGGGCGTCGGCGAGGAGAGCCTCTTCGAGGAGGCCCAGGAGCTCGTCCGCTGGCACTACCAGTGGATCCTCCTGACCGAGTTCCTCCCAGCCGTCTGCAAGCAGGAGGTGCTCGACAGCCTCTTCGCCTCCGGCCCCGACGCCGGCACCCCGGCCCTCCTCGTCCACGACGGCCGCCGGTTCTACCGCCCGGAGGACACGCAGCCGGGCAACCGCCCCTTCATCCCCGTCGAGTTCTCGGTGGCGGCCTACCGCTTCGGCCACAGCCAGATCCAGAACGCCTACCGCCCGCGGCCCGGCACCGAGCCGCTTCCCCTCTTCTCGCGCACCGACCCCGAGAACTCGTTCGGGATGGGGTTCGAGCCGATCACCGAGAAGCGGCGCGTCAACTGGCGGGCGTTCTTCGAGGTGGACGGCGGCACGCCGCAGCGCTCGCGCAAAATAGATACGAAGCTCGCCGGGGTCCTCTTCGACCTCCCCTTCGTGACGCCGGCCGGCATCCGGTCCTCGCTCGCGGCGCGCAACCTGCTGCGGGCCAAGACCTTCCGGCTTCCCTCGGGCCAGGCCGTCGCCAAAGCGATGGCCGCCTCAGAGGGTATCACTGTGCTCGGGCACGACGACATCGAGGCGGCGATCCCCGCCTTCGGCAGCCTGTCGGCCTTCTGCACGACGTTCGACCAGACGCCGCTGTGGTACTACATCCTGGCTGAGGCCCAGCTCCAGGAGAACGGTGAGCAGCTCGGCGGCGTCGGCAGCCGGATCGTGGCCGAGGTGCTGGTCGGCTTGCTCGCCCTCGACGAGCGCTCGCTCTTCAACGCCAACCCGTGCTTCACGCCGACGGCCGCCTTCCTGCACAACGGGCGCTTCGACCTCGCCGCCCTCCTGAAGGTGGCCGAGGAGTACGTCAGCGGTGACCTCGACTTTGATGGGAAGAAGCCGAAGCTGGCCCTGACGCAGGCGGAGGACCTGTGCGTGCCGGAGTCGGCGGGATCATAGCACCTCCTGATTCTCCTGAGGCTTACAGCGGTGCGGGGGCGGCTCGATACCGGGCCGCCCCCGTGCGTTTCTATAGCACCCCCACAGTCCCGCACGATTAAAGCCCCGTGAAGAGCCTGGAAGAGCGTGTCTCGCGCCCAACTCTCTCTTAATTTAGACTAGGTCTACATTATCCTCTTGCCGCTTTGCCGCCATGCGCTCCTTTGCCGTCCTCGTCACTGCCCTGCTCCTGCCTCTGGCCGCCTCTGCCCAGCCCGCTGCCCTCACCGGTACCGTCACCGACGCCACCACCGGCCGGCCCCTCTTCGGCGTCAACGTCGCCGTCGAGGCGACGGCCTTCGGGACCGCGACGGACCCGGCTGGGCGCTTCGTGATCGGGGACCTCCGGCCGGGCCGCTACACCTTCATCGCCTCCGCCGTCGGCTTCCGCACCGAGCGGCGGCGCGTC
The DNA here is from genome assembly GCA_038232975.1 of Rhodothermales bacterium. GTDB lineage: Bacteria > Bacteroidota > Rhodothermia > Rhodothermales > JANQRZ01 > JANQRZ01. The sequence continues at coordinate 2,752 of JBBSMV010000049.1, read as the reverse complement.
GGCCTCGCGCCGGGTGAGACGGCCGTGCTGGACTTCGCGCTCGAAGAGCAGCCGCTCGACATCGGCGAGGTCGTCGTGACGGCGCGCGAGACGCTCACCGGCGGGCCGGGTGGCCTCGGCGACCTCCCCGGCTCGGTCCACTACCTCGGCCCCGAGCAGCTTCGGGCGTTCGCCGACACCGACGTGCTCCGGGCGCTCCGGGCCGTGCCCGGCGTGAACGTGCAGGAGGAGGACGGCTACGGTCTCCGCCCGAACATCGGCCTGCGCGGGACTGGCTCGGAGCGCTCCGAGAAGATCACCGTGATGGAGGACGGCGTACTCATCGCCCCCGCGCCTTACGCCGCCCCGGCCGCCTACTACTTCCCGACGCTCGGCCGGATGGACGGCGTCGAAGTGCGCAAAGGGGCGAGCCAAATCAAGTACGGTCCTCACACGACCGGCGGCGCGCTGAACCTCCTCTCGCGCCCGATCCCGAGCGAGCCGTCGGGCTACGCCGAGGGCTCGCTCGGGGAAGACGACGCGCGGAACCTGCACCTCTGGGCCGGCAACAGCTGGCGGAACGTCGGCTTCGTCGTCGAGACCTACCAGGCCAACGTAGCGGGCTTCAAGCGACTCGCAGGGTTCGAGGACGCCGACACCGGATTCGACAAGGAGGACTACCTCGCCAAGCTGCGCCTCAACACGAACCCGACGGCCGGGGTTTACCAGGCCCTCACGCTCAAGCTCTCGCGCACCGACGAGGTCTCGAACGAGACCTACCTCGGCCTCACCGAGGCCGACTTCGCCCGAACCCCGTTCCTCCGCTACGCCGGCAGTCAGGAGGACCAGATGCGCGCCGAGCACACCCAGCTCCAGCTCCGCTACGTCGCCGTCTTCTCGGACCGCCTCGACCTCACGACGACGGCCTACCGGAATGCCTTCGCCCGCAACTGGTACAAGCTCGACAAGGTCAGCGACGGGCTGCTCGACGACGAGACCGGCGGCGAGCTTGTGGACCAGAAGGTCTCGATCTCCTCGATCCTCGACCGCCCCGACGCCTTCGCCGACGAGCTGGCCCTCCTCCAGGGCGCGCTCAACGACGGCCGCCTCGCCGCCGGGCGGCTCTACGTCAAGGCCAACAACCGCGCCTACCTCAGTACCGGCGTTCAGTCCATCGCGGGTTTCTCGTTCGATGCCGGGCCGGTCGCGGCCGAGGTCGAGGCCGGGCTGCGCTGGCACCGCGACGCGATGGACCGCTTCCAGTGGGTGGACGGCTACGCCATGCGCGACGGGCGGATGGAGCGCGTCGCCGAGGGCACGCCGGGCACCGACTCGAACCGGATCGAGCGGGCTGAGGCTGTCGCCGCCTTCGCCCAGAGCGACCTCGGGGCCGGCCGGCTCACGCTCACGCCGGGTCTCCGGGTCGAGCACGTCACACTCTCGCGCGAGGACTTCGGCACGGCCGACCCGGAGCGGACGGGGACGAACCTCGAAGAGCGCCGGAACACGGTCACGGCCCTCATCCCCGGCCTCGGCGCGAGCTATGAGGTGACGCCGGCCCTCATGGCCTTCGCCGGGGTCCACCGCGGGTTCGCCCCACCTAGCTCGAACGAGGGCGTGCGCCCGGAGGAGAGTGTGAACGTCGAGGTCGGCGCGCGCTACGACGTGCCGGCGCTCTCGGTCCAGGCCGCCGCGTTCGTCAACGCCTACGAGAACCTGCTCGGCTCGGACCTCGCCGCGGCCGGCGGCACCGGCACGAGCGACCTCTTCAACGGCGGCGCGGCGCGCGTGCTCGGCGTCGAGCTGTCCGCGAACGCCGACCTCGCGCAGCCGCTCGGCGGCCTGCGGCTCCCGGCCCGCCTCGCCTATACTTTCACCGACGCCGAGTTCAGAAACGCCTTCGAGAGCGAGTTCGAGCCGTGGGGCACCGTCGCCGTCGGCGACGCGCTGCCCTACGTGGCCCGGCACCAGGCGACGGCCTCGCTCGGGGCCGAGTGGAGCCGCTACGGGGTCGAGACGCGGGCGTTCTACGTCGGCCCCATGCGGACCGAGGCCGGGCAGGGCACGATCCCCGACGACCGCGCCATCGACGCCCACCTCGTCGTGGACCTCGCCGCCGACGTGTTCGTCGGGCGCGGCGCGACGGTCTTCGCCAGCGTCCGCAACGCCTTCGACGAGGTGTACCTGGCGGCGCGGCAACCCGCTGGCCTCCGCCCCGGCCTCCCGCGCACCGTCATCGTCGGCCTGCGGACCTCGTTCTGACAGTGCCCTTGATGCATTGTGCCCCTACCCTTGACGAGGCACTGCTCAACCGGATTCGGTATTACAGCTCCACCGACTCGCCGCGCTTCGGAATCGCCACGTCGTCGTAGCCGTGCTCGGTAAGCGCGCCTTTGAGCTTTTCCTGCCGCTCCGGGTCGCCGTGGACGAGGAAGACGCGCTGGAGCCGGTCCTGCGTCCCGATGAAGGCGACGAGGCCCGGCTCGTCGGCGTGGGCCGAGAAGTAGTTCAGCACAGCGACCTCGGCGCGGAGCCGGTGCGGCTGGCCGAAAATCTTGACCTCCTCGCGCCGCTCGACGATCCGCTTGCCGAGCGTGTGCTCGGCCTGGTAGCCGACGATCATCACGGTGTTCTTCGGGTCCTCGACGTTGTTGCGGAGGTGGTGGAGGATGCGCCCGTGCTCGGCCATCCCGCTCGCCGAGATGATGACCATCGGGACGCGCATCCCGTTGAGCGCCTTCGAGCGCTCGACCGAGCGGACGTACTCGAGCCG
>JBBSMV010000048.1:0-13820 GCA_038232975.1 Rhodothermales bacterium | reverse complement strand
GTCAGGTCGGAGTCGTAGCGCTGGCCGAAGGGTCGGTGCATGGCGTCGGCGGTCTTGTGAAGGGTGGTACCTCACAAGATCTGACAGGCGCTCATCCGTTTGCCACGGCGGCGGCCCCGCGCACTCTACCAAACAGCCTCTTACACGCACGCCTTCACCGTCATGGGCACGACGGCCAGCGAGGGGAGCGCGGCCGAGCAGGGATTTTCGCTGTCCTCCGTCTACCCGAACCCGGTGGCCGGCGACGCCCGCATCGCGCTCGCGCAGCCCGCGCCGCAGCCTGTCCGCCTCGCGCTCTACGACGTGCTTGGGCGCGAGGTGGCCGTGCTCCACGACGGTCTGCTCCCCGCCGCCGCCGACCTCGCCGTACCGACGGCGGCGCTGCCGAACGGGGTCTACGTCGTCCGCGCCGTCGGCGGCGAGCACGCAGCAGCGCGCCGGTTCGTCGTGCAGCATTAGGTGCAGCGTTAGCGTTGGCGTCGGCAGAGGGGAGGACCGGCACCGGGCAGAGGGAACCGGCTGTCGCCGCGAACTGGGGGCGTTCGGTTCGCTAAAAAGTCCGGGCCGTTAAGCGGCATTCGGCTTATCCTCGTCTGCCCCGTCCTCCCCCTGCGCCCATGATCTCCTCGTCCGACGCCCTCGACCTCGCCAAGCAAACCGGCCGGGAGGTCATTGACGACAACTGCCTCAGTATGAGCGCGGCGATTGCGTACTACGCGCTGCTCTCGCTCCCGCCGCTGCTCGCCATCCTGGTCGGGGTGGTGGGAGCGGTGTTCGGTGCCGAGACGGTGCAGGAGCAGGTCACCGGGCAGGTGGGCGGCCTCGTCGGGCCGGACGGGGCCGCCGCGATCAGGACGATGATCGAGAACGCGAGCGACCTCGGCGGCGGCTCGCTGCTGGGCAAGCTGCTCGGCCTGCTCGCGCTCCTCTTCGGGGCGACGGGCGCGTTCGCCCAGCTCCAGGAGTCGCTCAACCGGGCGTGGGAGGTGCAGCCGGACCCCGAGGCGGGGGGGCTGAAGAACTTCATCGTCAAGCGCGTGCTCTCGTTCGGGATGGTGCTGACGATCGCGTTCCTGCTGCTCGTCTCGCTCGCGGTGAGCGCGGCGCTCACTGCGCTCTTCGGCGTGATCGAGGGCGCGATCGGCCCGGCTGGTGCCGTGCTCGCCCGCCTCGGCGAGCTGGTGGTGAGCCTGGGCCTGTTCACGGTCCTCTTCGCCGCCATCTTCCGCGTGCTCCCCGACGCCGAGGTGGCGTGGCGCGACGTGTGGGCGGGCGCGGCCGTGACGGCCGTCCTGTTCGTCGTCGGGAAGTTCCTGATCGGGTTCTACCTCGGGCAGTCGAACCCCGGCGAGGCGTTCGGCGCGGCCGGCTCCGTGGTGGTGCTCCTCGTGTGGATCTACTACACGGCGCTGATCCTGCTCGTCGGGGCCGAGTTCACGCAGCAGTGGGCGCTCCGCTACGGCTCCCACATCCGCCCGGACGAGGACGCCGTCCGCGTCGTCGAGACCGAGGAAAAGGTAGTGCGCGAGGACGCGCCGCCGAAGAAGCCCACCGACGCGAGCACGGAGGACGCGCCCGCGGCCGCCCACCCCTACGCCGAGCGCCGCGAGCCGAAGCCGCGCTCGGGCTGGAACGAGTAAGGGTCTGCTCTTCCCGCCATGCCGATCCTCACCGACATCTCGACGCTTGCCGCGTGCCGGCCCGGCGGCGGGCAGGCGGCGGTTCACCCGGTCCGCGACGCCGCGCTCGTGTGGCAGGGCGACACAGTCCGGTGGGTCGGGTCGGCGGCCGAGGTGCCGGCCAATTTCTCGGGCGAGGAGCGGCAGAGCGCGGGCGGCCGGCTCGTGGTCCCCGGCCTCGTGGACTGCCACACGCACCTCGCCTTCGGCGGCTGGCGGGCCGACGAGTTCGCGCAGCGGATCGAGGGGGCGAGCTACCTCGAGATCGCCCGAGCCGGCGGCGGGATCGCCAGCACGATGCGCCACACCCGCGCCGCGAGCGAGGAGGCCCTCGCCGAGCGCGCCGCCGGGTTCCTCGCCGCGATGCGGGCGCTCGGGGTCACGACCGTCGAGGCGAAGAGCGGCTACGGGCTGACGGCCGAGGACGAGCTCAAGACGCTCCGGGTCTATCGCCGCCTCGCCGCGAGCCAGCCGACCCGCCTCGTCCCGACGCTCCTCGGCGCGCACATCGTCCCGCCCGAGTTCGCCGACGACCGCGCCGGCTACGTCCGCCTCCTGACCGAGACGATCATCCCCGCTGCCGCCGACGGCCTCGCCCGGTTCTGCGACGTGTTCGTCGAGGAGACCGCCTTCTCCGCCGACGAGGCCCGCGCGGTCTTCGCCGCCGGGGCGCGCCACGGGCTGCGGCCGAAGCTCCACGCCGACCAGCTCTCGGACACCGGCGGGGCGGCCCTCGCCGCCGAGGGCGGGGCCGCCTCGGCCGCCCACCGCGAACCCGTCTCCGACGACGGCATCCGCGCGATGGCCGAGGCCGGCGTCGTCGCCGTGTCGCTGCCGCTGGCGACGCTCTACCTGAACGTCCGCCCGCTCCCGGCGCGGCGGCTGATCGAGGCCGGGGTGCCGGTGGCCGTGGCGACGGACTTCAACCCCGGCAGCGCGCCGAGCTACGACCTGCCGCTGGCGATGCTGCTCGCCTGCACGGTGCAGCGGATGACGCCGACGGAGGCGCTCAAAGGGGCTACCGTTATTGCAGCTCAGGCCATCGGCATGGACCACCTCGTAGGCTCACTGGAGCCGGGCAAGCGCGCCGACTTCGCCGTGGTTGACGCGCCGGACCCGGACCACTGGCTCTACCACTTCCGCCCGAACGCGTGCCTTCGCACCGTCATCGGCGGCGAGACCGTGTGGTCCGCATAAACCCGCTCTGCATAAACACAAAGAGGCCGGGCGACGCGGTGCCGCCCGGCCTCCGACCACCGACGGGCCGCCTTACTCGAACCGCACGAGCACGGCGTGCTCGGACGCTACGGCGAGGTCGGCCGCGTGCATGAACGCCCGCGAGATGTCCTCGGCGCTGGCACCGCGCGCTACGGCTACCGACTCGGCCGGGGCGGAGAGGGACGAGGTGCCGCCCGCCGCGCACGTGACCGTGATGTGCATCGGCGTGTAGATGCCAAACGTGAGCGCGCTGACGAGCTGGTTGACGAAGCTCAGCTCGGTCTCGACGACAGCGACGCCGTTCGGGCACTGCTGGCCGGCCTCGACCGTACTCGGGGGAATGAGGCCATAGACCCAGCCCGAGGCGAAGGTCTGCTCGACCATCTGGGCCGAGGGGGTGAGGCCCGTCTCGACGCGGGCGTGGTAGCAGCCGGCGGCGAAGAGCACGACGGCGAGGAGGAGAGAAGAGCGGAGGAGGAGCATGGGGTTGCGGTTGGAAGTGGATGAGAAGGACAGCGCAGACGCTGTGAGCAATGTAGGCGTGCCCTACATAACTTTCAAGATAGGGAGCGCTGCCTTTTCAAACTCTCCGCGCTCACCCCTATTTTTCGTCGTGCTCATCCCGCCTTCCACCCCCGCGCCCGACACCGCCTCGGACGACCCGCGCCTCGGCCGTTGGCTCGCCGCGAACCGCTCGGCCGACGGGATGCGTGTCGCGCTCGTCGGGTTCCCCTCGGACGAGGGCGTGCGGCGCAACGGCGGCCGGCCCGGTGCCGCCGCCGGGCCGGGAGCGATCCGCCGCGCCCTCTACCCCCTCACCCCCGACGCCGAGCACCCGGCCTTCACCGACCTCCTGGCCCGCACCGCCGACCTCGGCGACGTGCCCGTGACGGGCGACGTAGAGGCCGACCAGCGCGCCCTCGGCGACGTCCTGGCTCCGCTCCTCGCGCGCGGCGTGATCCCGATTGTCCTCGGCGGGGGGCACGAGACGAGCTTCGGGCACTTCCTCGGCTACGTCGGGGCGGGCCTCGACGTGGAGATTCTGAACTGGGACGCCCACGCCGACGTGCGGCCCCTCAAAGACGGGCGGGCGCACTCCGGCTCACCGTTCCGGCAGGCGCTGGAGCACGCTTCGGGCCGCTGCACGCGGTACATGGTCGCCGGGCTGCAGCCCCACAGCACCGCCCGCGCCCACCTCGACGTCATCGACGCGCACGGCGGCGAGGTGGTCTGGCGGCGGAGCCTGAGCGAGGTCCGCGTCCGCTCCATCGCCACCGGCCTCGCCGCGCCGACGCTCGCCACCTTCGACCTCGACGCCGTGGACGCGGCCTCAGCCCCCGGCGTCAGCGCCCCCAACGTCAGCGGGCTCGGTGCCGACCTGTGGCTCTACGCCGCCTACGAAATGGGCCGCTCGCCGCTCGTCCGGTCGGTGGACGTAGTCGAGCTAAACCCGGCGTTCGACCTCGACGGCCGGACGGCCCGCCTCGCCGCGCTCACTGTGTGGCATTTCCTGAAAGGGCTGGTCGAGCGGGAAGGATGAACCCTTCAACTCGAACGGGGTACGACCTGTAGCAAAGCCAACCCGCACCTACCAGATGAAATACCGGGTCCTGATCGAGCAAGACGAAGACGGCATCTTCGTCGCCACCGTCCCTGCGCTTCCCGGCTGCGTCGCCGACGGCCCAACGCGGGACGAGGCGCTTAGGAGCGTGAAAGACGCCATCGCGCTCTACATCGAGAGCCTGGAAGCGCACGGCGATCCAATCCCACCTCCGATCACCGAGGAACTGGTCGAGGTGTAGACGTGGGGCAGCTTCCTGTCGTATCCGGCCGTGATGTGGTAAAAGCGCTCGGGAATCTCGGGTATGCGTTCGACCGGCAGCGGGGGAGCCACATGATCCTTCGTCAGAAAGATGCGCCGCATCGGCGTGCCGTGGTGCCGGACCACAAGGAGGTAGCGAAGGGGACGCTCCGCTCAATCATCCGAGAGGCAGGGCTGACGGTGGACGAGTTCCGCGCTCTGCTGTAGCCGACCTGCTATACGTCGTTGCTAAGTACAAACAGGGTTGCCCCAATTTGGCATCCAGCCCAGGCGATTAAGAGGCCAGTTAATCCTCCCACCGCGAAGAAAAATATTCCCGGTATAACGCTTATCAAGTGGGCTATCCACCCAGTAAATATAAAACTGAATATTTTGCCCCTGAAATAGTCTGAGAATATTCGACGATGGCTCTTGTCTTCTCTGCGACTCTTGAGAGTATGAACTAATGCAATCAATGAAAGGATAGGGGCTTGGATGAATGCAATCAAAAGCACGAGTGCTGCCATCCAGAGTAAATCAGTAAATATCGCTAGTAGGAAGAAGCCTCCAATAGAGGCTGCGACGGATGCTATTTTGGATGTTGAGGTCCGCTTGTAGTATGAGTACCTCATAGTTTGCTCGCCTAGCATCTCACGCGATAAACCCTTCCACAGCCGGGTACTCGTGGGCACCGCTCGGGGCGGGGGCGTCGGCGGCGAGCTGGAAGAGGCAGGCGGCCCACGTCAGCCCCGCGCCGAAGCCGACGAGCGCCAGCGTGTCGCCCGGCCCCGCGCGCCCGGCGTCGAACGCCTCGGCGAGCGCGATCGGGATCGAGGCAGCCGACGTGTTGCCGTAGCGGTCCACGTTGACGACCACCTTCTCGGGCGCGATCCCCGCCTGCTCGACGGCGTACTCGATGATGCGGGCGTTCGCCTGGTGCGGGATGAACAGGTCGATGTCCCCAGCCGTGATCCCGGCCTCGGCCATCACCTCGTCGAGCGCTTCGACCATCTTGGTCGTGGCAAACTTGAAGACCTCGCGGCCGTTCATCCGCAGGTAGTGCTCACCGGCGTCGAGGCGCTCGTGGGTCGGCGAGAAGCGGACGCCGCCCGAGCGCTGAATGAGGTGCTCGTGCCCGGAGCCGTCCGAGCCGAGCACATGGGCGAGCACGCCGGCCTGCCGGTCGGTCGCCTGCATCACCACGGCCCCGGCCCCGTCGCCGAAGAGCACGCACGTCGAGCGGTCGGTCCAGTCGAGGTAGCGGCTGATCAGCTCGGCCCCGATGACGAGCACGTTCCGGGCCGCGCCCGCCGCGATGAACTGGTGGGCGGTGACGACCCCGTAGACGAACCCGGTGCAGCCGACGACGAGCGTCATCGCCCCAGCCCGGCTGGCCCCGAGCGCGTCCTGAATCTGGCTCGAGACGGGCGGCGTGAGGTAGTCCGGGCTGGAGGTGGCGACGAGGATCAGGTCGAGGTCGGCCCCTGCGAGGCCGGCGCGGGCGAGGGCCTGCTCGGCCGCACGCGTCGCCATCACCGAGGTGTGCTCGTCCGGCCCGGCGACGTGCCGCTCGCGGATGCCAGAGCGCGTCTGGATCCACTCGTCCGAGGTCTCGATCCGCTCGGCAAGCTCGTCGTTCGTGACGACGCGCTCAGGAGCATAGAAGCCCCAGCCGGTGATGGTGCTGTTGATCAGCATAGAAGCGTCAGGTGCAGTTGGGGAAGAGGGGAGGCCACCCGCGAAACGAAAATACCGATCCCGCCGGGATGCTCGATCACCACCGTTTCCTACCGTTAAGCAGCCTCGAAGTGCCCCTCGCGCAGGAAGTGGACCGTCTGCCGAGCCACGACCCGGTTCCGCATGATCAGCGAGTGCCCGGCGCGCACCACCACGAAGTCCGCCATCCCCGCCACCCGCGCGCTCTCGACGCTCACGAGGCCGTCGCTCGGCCCGCCGAACGTGCGCCCGAACCACGGGTACGGGTTGCGCGCGCCCGCGATCACGCCGAGCGCGAAGCCGACCGGCCCGAGGCTGAGCGGGACGGAGCCGGGGCCGGTGCCCAGCTCGCGCAGCGCCGGGCCGCACCACGCGGTGAACGGCCAGCGGTCGCGGAGCAGGTCGGCCACCGGGCTGCCGGCGTTCGGCGGGGCGAGCATCACCACGCGCGAGCCGTCGGGCAGCCCGAACCGCGCGGCATGGGCGCGGACGAGGATGCCCCCGAGCGAGTGCGTCACGACGTGGACCGGCCCGCCCTCGGCCCGTGCCTCCTCGACGGCTGGCCGGACGAACTCGGCCACGAGCGCCTCGATGCCGTGGCAGGTCGAGGGGTAGCCGGGGTTGATCGTCCGAAACCCCGCCCGGTCGAGCCGCCGCCCGAGCCAGCGCATCGAGCGCGCCGTCCGCCCGAGGCCGTGGAGCAGGAGGACTGAGGCACCCGGTGGCGGTTCGCCCGGTGGCGGTTCGCCCGTAGGGGTTTGATTAATCAAACCCCTACCGCGCCTCCAGCGCCTGCTCGATGACGAAGAGGAGGTGGCCGGTGTGGGCCTGCGTCTCGGCGCTCCCGCCGCGCTTCGCCCCCAGCATCGCCTCGGTCCGGCGGAGCTGCGCCAGGGCCTGCGACTGGCTGAGGTAGTCGTACTGCTCCTCCTCGTCCTCGACGATCTCGGCGAGCCGGCTCGCGTACTCGATCTGGGCGTTCTGGCGGAACGTGTTCACCTCGCCCTCGGCGTCGGCGGCGAAGACGGCGTCGGTCAGGTCGGCCATCACTTCGGAGAGCGGGTACTCGCTGCCGTAGAGCACCGCGTCCGAGATGCGCTGCATCGTGACGGGGTGGAGGAGGTGGTCGAGGACGCTCTGCTGGGCGGTGAGCGCGCGCTCGTGGATTTTCGGGTCCTCGGTGCCGGAGAAGAAGTCGAACCCGCGCCGCTGCATGGCGAGGCGGCTGTAGAGGCCGTCGGGCGCGTCGAAGGCGTCGGGCGCGAAGAGGCGGCGCGTCAGGAGGTCCATCGCGCGCTTCTGCTCGGCGCGGGGGACCGGCGTGAACGGCTGCGTCGCGCCGGGCTGCCCGACGACCGCGCGCTCGACGTAGATGCCGCCGATGTAGCGGCTGGCGACCGAGACCGCGCCGGCGGCCTGGTCGCTCAGGATCAGGTAGGCGTTGCGCAGCTCCTCATACGTCTGGCCCGGCTCGTCGTAGCGCGCGACGAGGTCGGCCATTACCGCGTCCACCAGGTCGAGGCGGCCGTCGGCGTAGGTGAGCGCGTCGCTCGACAGGTCGCCGATCATCACGCGCGGGTCAATGGCCTTGCCGGGGGCGCGCATGTCGTCGGCGTCGTTGCCGAAGGCGAGGTCGGGGTCGGTCGAGCGGGCCAGGAGCGCGGCGCGGCCGGCCTCGTCGAAGGTGCCGTAGCCGAACTGGATCGCCCAAATGTCGTAGGGGCCGGGGCGGACGGCGGCGTAGGCCCCCTGGCTCTGGCCGGGCGGCGCGAGGTTGAGCGCCGGGTAGTCCATCACCGAGCCGAGCAGCCCGCGCTCCATCGTCAGGTCCCAGTCGGTGGTCTGCTCGGGCGTGAGCATCTGGCTGGCCCTCATGTTGTGGTTGAGCCCGAGCGTGTGGCCGACCTCGTGGAGGACGAGGTAGTAGAGCGACTGCTCGACGAGCGTCGCCATCTCAGCCTCGGACGCGCCCGTAGCCTGGAGGGCCTGGAGGCCGAAGAGGGTCTCGGCCTGGAGCCGGAGGCCGAGCGAACAGAAGGAGGGGTCGGCGCGCCCCAGCGTCTCGGCCTGGTCCAGGAAGAGCGCGGCGGTCTCGAAGAGGCGGTCGGCGGCGATGCGGTTCTTGAGGAAGACGTACTCCAGCATCACGTCGGCCCCGAGCTGCTGGCCGGTGCGCGGGTTCGAGAACGACGGCCCGTAGCCGCCGAAGGGCGGCGTCGGCGACGAGGTCCAGCGGAGGACGTTGTAGCGGAGGTCGCCCGCGTCCCACTCGGCGTCGTCGGGCTGAACTTTCACTTCGATGGCACCCAGGATGCCGGCGGCCTCGAAGGCTTCGTTCCAGCGGAGCGTGGCGTCGCGGATGGTCTCGCGGTACTCGAGCGGGGTGGTGTTCTCGATCCACCAGACGAGCGGCGCGACCGGCTCGGAGACGGCCGCCGCCGGGTCTTTCTTCTCGAAGCGCCAGCGGCGGATGAGGTCGCGGTAGGGCGTCGCGCTCGGCGAGGTGAGGTCGGTGACCTGGTGGGTGAAGTAGCCGACGCGCGGGTCGTCGAGGCGCGGCTCGTAGTCGGTCTCCGGCATGGCGATGAGGCTGTGCTGGAGCGTGACCGAGACGGCGCGGGCGTCGGTCACGGCCTCGCCGCCGCCGCTCAGCGGGGCTGGGTTGTCGTAGACGTAGCGGACGAGCACGTCGGTGTTCTCAGGGTAGTTGTTCACCCCGACGACGACCGTCTTGTCCTTCGACAGGGTGCCGAGCGCGAAGGTCGTCGGCGGCTGGTCGGGCGGCGTCGGCGGCTTGACGAGCGCGAGGGCCTCGGAGAGGAACAGGTCGTCGGCCTCGATGAGCACCCGGCCGGTCGCTTCGTCCTCGGCGACGATCTCCTCGACGGCGAGCACCGCCGGGCTGATGTTGGCCTCGGCGGCGCGCGCCAGCGGGCTGCCCTCGTCGAAGTAGAACGCCGTGTTCTCCTCGACGAACTCGACCTTGTTGAAGCGGCGGTGGAGCGAGAAGACGCTGTTGTCGCGGAACTGCCCACGGAAGTGCCCGCCCACCGGCACGCCGTCGACGACGAAGGTGAAGTAGATGAACTCCTTCTCGAACTGCTCCGGCTCGATCACCATCTGGAGCGCCCCGCTCGTGGTGTCGCGGTAGACCGTGAACAGGCCCTCGATGGCCTCGGCCGACTTGACGGCGTCGGCAAACGATTTCTCGTCGTCCTTCTTAGACGAACCGGACGGGGCCATCGCCGAGCGCGAGCCGGAGCAGCCGGCCACGGCGAGGGCGAGGGCGAGGAGGGGGAGGCGCTTCATGAGGAGGTCGGGGCAGCAGAAGAGGGGCGCGAGGCCGCGGACGAAAGCGCCAAGATAGAGACAGAGGCGCGGCAAGAGCGTTGCGCGTCTAATGCGTAGAGCGTAAAACGTAAGGGCGCTCCGCCGCACCGCCTCGCTGCGGGCACCCTTACGTTTCCTTCGGTCTGCTTCGCGGTTACGTCTTACGTTTTAGGTCTCACGACCTCAGCGAGGCGCGGAGGCGGTAGCGGTCGTGGCGCTTGCGCACCCCGGCGTGGTAGGCGCGGGCCGCCGGGAGGTAGAACCGCCCCAAGAACCACAGCAGCAGGGCCGACGGCACGATCAGGAAGACGAGGTGCAGCGGCCAGTGCTCAAAGAGCACCTCGCGCGGTGTCCGCCGGGTCCGCGCGCGCCGGTGCTGCGCGGCGTCGGCGGCGTCGCGCAGCGCCTCGGTCTCGGCGTCGCGCTCGGCGGCTGCGATGGCCTCGTTCCAGGCATCGAGGTCCGGGGCGTGGAGCGAGGTCTCCGGGAGGTACTCGCCGAAGAGCTCCTGGAGCGTGGGGTCCGGCACGGCGTAGCGGTGGAACAGAAACAGCCCGGCCTCGAGCAGCACGAAGGCACCGAGCGGGAGGAGCAGCGTCTTGCCGAGCAGGCGCGCGGCGTGCCGGGCCTCGCGCCGCGACCGCGACCGGCTCCGCGAGCCGTCGGCGTGGCGGCCGTTGCGGAGCGCGAGGCGGAGCGAGCGGTAGGGGAGGAGGGCCGGGAACGCGACGAGCAGCAGCACCACCGGCCCGGCGAAGATCCAGAACATAAAGGTCCAGAACAGGGGGAAAGCGGGGAAGCCCTCGCCCAAAGGTATCGCACCGAGGCCGCCCGCGCTATACCGCCGCGCCTGCCCTCACCGCCGGGCGTGCCACACGAGCGCCGCGGCAAAGGCGGCGAAGAGCGCGTGCGGCAGCCACGCCACCGCCACCGGCAGCACCGCCTCAGCGTAGCCGAACGGCTCGCTCAGCTTCTGGAGGGCGCTTGACTTAGCCAACGCAATTGCCTATCATCTTTGGCCCCGTGCCCTGACAGCACGTACCTGACAGCGCGTATGAGTCTACTCATGAGCCTGTCCTGCTCTCCCGGACCGGCAGCCATCCTGTGGTCCCTTCTCAACCCGCTGATGCCATGAAGCCGCCCCTCGCCTCCTTCCTCTGTGCCCGCCCAGGCCGGCCGGCCCTCGTCCTCCTCGCCGTGATCGCCCTGCTTGGTCTTGCTGCCGGGCCAGCCGTGGCACAGGCCCCTCTGTCCACCCTTACTTCCCCAACCCCCGGGACGGACGGCGCCTTCGGCGGCTCGGTGGCCGGCGTGCCGGACGTGGACGGCGACGGGCAGGGCGACCTCCTCGTCGGGGCTCCCGGTGAAAACGGCACGTTCTTTAGTGCGGGAGGCCGGGCGTACCTCGTCAGCGGGGCCACGGGCGCGCTCCTCCACACGCTGGAGCCGCCCGACCCAGAGAGCGGAGGCTTCTTCGGCTACAGGGTGGCCGGCGTGCCGGACGCCGACGGCGATGGGCGCGGCGACCTCCTCGTTGGGGCCTACGCAGAGGACTCCGGGGCCTATAGTGCAGGGGGCCGGGCGTACCTCTTCAGTGGGGCCACGGGCGCGCTCCTCCACACGCTCACCTCCCCCAATCCCGAGACGGACGGCTACTTCGGCTCGGTGGCCGGCGTGCCGGACGTGGACGGCGACGGGCGCGGCGACCTCCTCGTCGGGGCGTGGCGGGAAAGTGGCGGGGCCTTCGAGGCCGGCCGGGCGTACCTCTTCAGCGGGGCCACGGGCGCGCTCCTCCACACGCTCACCTCTCCTAACGCGAACTACCGCGGCTACTTCGGCGTCTTCGTGGCAGGGGTAGCGGACGCCGATGGCGACGGGCGCGGCGACCTCCTCATCGGGGCGGGGCGGGAGACTGTCGGAGGCAGCTCGTTGGCGGGCCGAGCCTATCTCTTCAGCGGGGCCACGGGCGCGCTCCTCCATACGCTGGAGTCGCCCAATCCCCAGAGCAATGTTGCTCTCTTCGGCTCGGTCGCCGATGTGCCGGACGCCGATGGCGATGGGCGCGGCGACCTCCTCGTCGGGGCTCCCGAGGAGAACATTGGGATCTCGCATGTGGGTCGGGTCTACCTTTTCAGCGGGGCCACAGGCACGCTCCTCCACACGTTGGAACCGCCCGGTCTCAGCTCCGGTGGTGAAGGGTTCGGCTATGACGTGGCGGGGGTTTCGGACGTGGACGGCGACGGGCGCGGCGATCTGCTCGTCGGGGCGGCGGATGCGGACGTCGGAGGCGTCGCCTATGCGGGGCAAGCCTACCTCTTCAGCGGGGCTACGGGCGCGCTCCTGCACACGTTGGAGTCGCCCGATCTCGAACCCCTATTCGGCGCTGGGGAAAGCTTCGGCTCCTCGGTGGCAGGGGTGGCTGACGCCGACGGCGACGGGCGCGGTGATCTGCTCGTCGGTGCCTATCGCGCGAACGCCGGGGCTTATGGTGCAGGACGCGCCTACCTCTTCAGCGGGACCACGGCCTATGACCTCACGGCGACGGTCAACGCGACGACCGTCCAGCAAGGCGGCTCGGTCGAGTTCAGCTATACCGTCACCAACGACAGCAACGATCCCGTTTCGGGCGACGTCTTCTACGTCATCGAGCGCCAAGATGATGGCAGCACGGTGGCTCAGGGCGTGGTGGCGTCGGGGACGCTGCGGGCCGGGCGGTCGTTCTCGGGCAGCTACACGCAGAACGTGCCGCCCAGTGCTCCGACGGGCTTCTACGCCTACCGACTCCTCGTCGGCCAATTCCCGAACACCGTGCTGGACTCAGAGGTCTTCACGATCGGCGTGATTACCGGCTCGGGGCGCGCTACTGATGGTGTGGAGACGTGGAGCGTGACGGACGCCACGCCGTGGGAGGTTGAGGGCACGGTCGTCGCTCCTCTGGCCGTGGCGGCTGAGGGCACCGTCCTCTCGGTCTACCCGAACCCATCCTACGGCCGAACGGCGATCCGCTTCTATGCTGAGGAGGCGATGCCGGTGCGGCTGGCCGTCTACGACGTGATGGGCCGCGAGGTAGCGGTGCTCGCGGACGGCACGGTGGGAGCGGGTGCGCACGAAGTCGCCTTTGAGAGGCCGGACCTGACGAGCGGGGTCTACGTGGTCCGACTGAAGACGGGGTCCACCGTGCGGACCGAGCGCTTGACGCTCGTCCGATAGCCCGGTTTGACTCCAACGCGGTAGGGGCGCAGAGCGCCGCGCCTCTACCGCCGGGCGTGCCAGACGAGGGCCACGGCGAGGGCAGCGAAGAGCGCGTGCGGCAGCCACGCCACCACCACCGGCGGCACCGCCTCGGCGCAGCCGAACGCGATAACACGCCGCCCTCAGGTTTGGGAGAGCAACCTGTCGTACTCCGCGTGGGGACCGATCCAGATCCACACGACACCTTCGGGCTTGTCGAAGCCGAGCACGCGGTAGTGGATTCCCACGCGCGCCGACCAGAGCTGCTTCCGCTTCCCAACCTTCTTGAAGTGCAGCGAGGGGTGCTTCGGGTTCCCCTTCAGGCGCTTGAACTGCTCCTCAGCCAGCTTCTGCACCTCCTCCGGGAGGGCGTTGTAACGCCGCTAGAAGATCGGCAGGGCGAAGTGGTTCACAGCGGCTTGGCCTGCCCCGCCTCGTACTCCGCTTCTGCTTCTGCGAGGAAGGCGTCGAGACGACCGGAGTCGAGGTCGCGCTCGATCTGCTCATCCCACTCCCGGCTGTGGTAGTCCGCGAACCAGGCGGCGAGTTCGGCGAGGTCTCGGCGGGAGAGCCTCGTGATGGCGGCTTCGATCTCTCGGACGCTCATGGTCTGCTTCTGGCAGAAGGTGTAGGTCGGTCTCGAACGCAAACCACTTGGTCTAGTTCGACGTAGGCGGCATAACAAAGGCAGCCAGCGCCTCGGTCAGGGCGAGGTCGAGGAAGGCCTCGGCCTGGGCGCGGCTCACGCTCGGGAACCCGTCGAGGAAGCGGGCGAGCGGGTCGCCGGCCTTGAGATGGGCGATGAGGCTCTCCACGGGCACGCGCGTGCCGGTGAAGACCGGGGT